>CAITCX010000529.1 GCA_903890885.1 uncultured Dehalococcoidia bacterium | reverse complement strand
GTCCGATGCCGTTCTGTTCAAGTATCTTGATCAGCGTCGCCTCGGTGAACCTGGGCGGTGGCTGGGTGAACTTTTGCGCGGTGAAAAGCTCGAGCAGGTCCAGCTCATCGCCTTTTTCCAAATCCATGGCGATAATGCCACTGGAACGTATAGCATCATAGAACTCCAAAGAAGACTTTTTAATTTCACCCTTCTCGGTAGCCATCAGGAGAAAATGATCAGGTTTAAAGTCGGTTACTGAAACTACCCCTGTGACACGCTCTCCTTCAACGACCGGGAAAAGATTAACTACTGCCAGTCCTTTGGCGGTACGGGAGGCATCTGCCGGTATCTCATGAGTTTTAAGGCTGAAAACCTTGCCCATATTAGTAAAGAAAAAGAGTGTATCGTGGGTATCGGCCACTACCAGAAACTTCACCGCATCAGCTTCCCGCACTGGCATCCCCTTGACACCCTTGCCACGCCGGTGCTGTGAACGGTAGGTGACTGCGGGTATGCGCTTGATAAAACCGCGACCGCTCAGTGTAACTATTACTCTCTCGTGCGGGACCTCTTCAATCGCGAAGTCCATAACGGACTGGTCGCTGATTTCGGTTCGGCGAGCATCCCCATATTTTGTCTTGAGAACTCCTATTTCTTCTTTGATTAGAAAAAGGATCTTCTTGCGGTTAGCCAGTAAATCTTCCAGATAAGCGATGGTCTTGAGGACCTCGGCATATTCTTCCAGTATCTTACTACGTTCCAAATTAGCCAAACGGCGTAATTGCATATCCAGGATGGCCTGGGATTGTTTTTCGCTCAGGCTGAAAATGGTCATTAAATTGCGGCGGGCCATTTCCACTGTCTCAGACTGGCGTATGGTCTTGATAACCTCGTCAATATGGTCGAGAGCAATTTTAAGGCCTTCCAAAATGTGGGCCCGCGCCCGGGCGACTCCAAGCTCGAACTTGGAACGGCGGGTAATGACCTCCTGGCGGAATTGGATATAATATTCCAACGCTTCCTTGAGATTGATCACGCGCGGCTGGCCGTCTACCAGTGCTAGCATGTTGACGAAGAAAGAGGACTGCATGGCAGTATATTTATATAATTGGTTCAGTACTTGCGGAGCCTGGGCCTCGCGCTTTAATTCGATGGCAATACGCATGCCCTGGCGGTCGGACTCATCGCGGATTTCACTGATACCGATAATCTTCTTATCCTTCATCAAGTTGGCGATGCGTTCCACCAGAGAGGCCTTGTTGACCTGATAGGGTATTTCGGTCACGATGATTTGGCGGCGGCCCATCCCACCCGGAATGTCAGAAACATGCACCCTGGCCCGCACTACTACCCGACCGTGACCGGTAGCGTAGGCGCTGCGGATGCCTTCCTTGCCCAGAATAATGCCGGCCGTGGGAAAATCCGGGCCTTTAACGAACTGCATAATCTCATCTACACTGATTTCAGGATTATCCACCAGAAAGGTGATGGCATCACAAACTTCACTCAAATTATGGGGTGGAATATTAGTAGCCATGCCCACGGCAATACCCGAGCTGCCGTTTAAAAGCAGGTTAGGGAGGAGTGATGGCAGAACAGATGGCTCTTTCAAGCTATCATCAAAGTTGGGTATGAAATCAACTGTATCCTTGTCCAGGTCTACGAGCATTTGTTCGGCGATGGCAGAAAGGCGAGCCTCGGTGTAACGCATAGCGGCGGGTGGATCATTGTCTACGCTGCCGAAGTTGCCTTGCCCGTCTACGAGAGGATAACGCATGGCAAAATCTTGGGCTAAACGCACCATAGCATCATATACCGAGGTATCGCCGTGCGGATGGTATTTACCCAGCACATCACCCACGATGCGAGCGCTTTTCTTATGTGCGGAATTGTGAAATAAACCCATGTCCTGCATGGAATAAAGAATGCGGCGATGGACCGGTTTTAAACCGTCCCGCACATCGGGCAAAGCGCGGGACACAATTACGCTCATAGCGTAATCCAGATATGAGCTTTTTAATTCATCTTCAATATTAACTTCACGGGTTGCCCCTGTTACCATAATCCGTTAGGCCTCCTGCTCCCACTCTTTTTCCTCGTCATTTTCTTCAGCGATCTCTTCAGTGGCCTCAACCGCATCTTCAGTAAAACCAACAGCCTCACTCAAACCATCTTCCTCCCCTTCAACATGGAAAACACGGTCGCTGCTGTAAGGCTGAATCTCCTCTAGCTTACGTCCCGGAAAGGACACCTGGTCGATCTGGCTGGGGTCCTGATATGTTTCACGAATGATCACAGAAATGGCGGCTTCGTTTGATGCGACTACGGCGCAGGTGTATTTATTGCCGCCCTCCATTAACTTGATCAGTCTCAAAGCAAACTTAGAAGGCACCAGTCCCAGATACTCTTCGCGGATATTTTCCACCGCCAGGCTGGCATCCTGAGGTTTCAGAAAAACCTTGTCACCGGCCATCATCTTAACCAGTCTCTCCCCCGGAGCGATCTGGTAGAGATTGACCACACCAGCTTTACCTATCTCTTCAATAAACAGATTGGGTTCTGCCTTTTCAGTGTTACTATTGGGTGCGGCGGCCGTATCACCCATCAAGTCCAAACGTTGAATATTCTTTTTTGCGATGGAGTTATATTGATCTAACTTTAAAGCTTTCTGATAAGTGGCTTTAGCCTGTGCATACTCTCCCATTTCCAGGTAGGCCTTGCCTAACCGGTTATAGGCATCTACATCATTTGGGAATTTTTCGATGATGGCCTGATTGACCTGAACGGCTTGCTGCCAATGACCTTCCATGGCTAAACTGATAGCCTGTTTACTGGTCGTCCGTTTAATTTTCCCTGTGTTATCTTCCTGAAATGACATCGTAATACTCCATGCATTTTCTTTGACTAACTGAACTTATCCATATATTTTACTATGGCTATAACAATAGAACAAGTTTATTATGTTAAAAAGCTGCTATCGCTTAAACTGGGCCTTTCTCGCCACAAAAGATGAGCCAAAAGATGACTTAATTGGTTCTATTTTTATGAAAAAGGAGGATATTCCAGGATATCCCCTCGGAAAATGACTTGAAAATTGGTATACTAAACCTTTTCCAGTTCGAAAGCCCGGTGCAGAGCCAATATCGCCTCTTTTACTTTGGCTTCTTCTATGATGCAGGTGATACGGATTTCGGATGTGGTGATCAGCAGTATATTTATTCCGGCTTTGCTAAGCGCGGTGAACATCTTGGAAGCATAACCCGGGCTGTTTTGCATGCCGGTTCCGACAATACTGACCTTGCCTAATTTGGCATCCGTAACTACTTCCGCGGCTTTAATGTCTCTCGCGATGGCATTTATGACATCGTTAGCTTTTTTAAGGTCGCCCCGTGAAACAGTAAAGGTGAGATCCGTAACATTCTCCATAAAAGCATTTTGAACGATGGTGTCTACGCTGATGCCGGCCTTGGCTAAAGGCTCGAAAATAGCAGCAGCGATACCTGGTTGGTTAGGTATACCTGTTAAAGTGACTTTAGCAACATCAAGATCATGGGCGATGCCTCTAACTTTGTTACTAATTTCCATTAAATCTCCTCCGTGTATCAATGTACCCGGACTATCGTTAAAACTAGATGCCACTAGAATGGGCATACCATAAGCGCCTGCCAGTTCTACCGCCCGGATATGCAGAACTTTATTGCCGCTGGATGTCAACTCCAGCATTTCATCATAGCCTATTTCTTTTAATTTTCGGGCATCCGGGCAGATTCTCGGATCAGCAGTATAGATACCGTCAACATCAGTTAGCTTCTCACATACCCTGGCTTTCAGACTGATCGCAAGAGCAACCGCAGTGGTATCTGAACCACCTCTGCCTAAGGTAGTCATATCGGAATCATGAGTTATGCCTTGAAAACCGGCCACAATTACGATTTTACCGTCATTTAGCTCTTTAACAATTCGATCTGACTCCACTTTGAGAATTTTGGCTTTGCTGAAAGAACTGTCTGTTAAGATTCCGGCCTGCCGACCGCTTAAACTGATGGCTTTGTAACCCAATTTGTGCAAGGCCATCGTCAGTAGTGCACTGGAAACTATTTCGCCTGTAGACAGCAGCACGTCCATTTCTCGGCTTTCAGGTTGATCGGTGATTTTATGAGCTAAGTTGATCAGGTCATCCGTAGTATCACCCATGGCAGAAATGACTACCACTACTTGATTGCCTTTGTCGTAGCCCCTGGCAATATTCTGAGCGACTTTACGGATTTTGTCTGGGTCGGCTACTGAGCTACCGCCGAATTTCTGAACAACGATAGACATTTTGATACCTCATGATAAATTCTAAACGCGAAATCCAGAATACTAAACCAACGCTATGCACCAATAACTATTATTTTAAATACTATCCTCGTTTAAGTAACTTATTAATGATAACATACCCAGGCTGAACAAAAAAGCTGGTAGAGGCTGCTTCAGCTTCAGTAAGACGCTGGGCTCCGTTAGAATCAAAACCTGGTCCCCAAAGCAAGAAAGGCACGGGTTCACCGGTGTGAGTCTTAATCTCTATGGGGGTTGGGTGATCAGGCATGATAAGAAGCCGCAAATCGCCGTTATATTCACGCAACCGACTGATTATTTCTCTGTCGGTTTTTTCAATAGCATCCACCTTATTTTCTATTGAACCGGTATGTCCGGCTTCATCCGGAGATTCTACATGCACTACCACAAGATCGTTCGATTCAAGCGCTTTCAAAGCCCCCATTGCTTGGGCAGCATAGTCGTTATCTGGCCCATCGGTTACACCTGGGATTTTGATAACTTCCATACCGGCCATAATAGCTATTCCACGTAATAAGTCCACTGCACTGATCATCGCGCCTTTTAAACCATATAATTCTTTAAAAGGTGGCAGAGCAGGAACCTGTCCGCTGGGCCAAAAAAGCCAGATGGTGGTAGCTGGAGTGTCGCCGCGGTTAAGGCGCTTCAGATTAACCGGATGATTACGCAGAACGGATTCCGAGCGTCGCATCAGATCGTTTAATATCTCGCTTCCTGGACCTTTTGGCAAATTACCGACTATGGATTGGGAAGGTATATCGTGGGGCGGAGTGCAAATAACTCCTGCGGCTTCTGGGTGACCTTTGAGCTTTAATATGTGACGGTAGCTGACACCAGGGAAAAACTGAGTTTGCGCATCTCCTATTTCCTGTCCCAGAGAGGTTATCATCTCGCGGGCTTCTTCGGTGGTGATGTGCCCGGCAGAGTAGTCCAGCATTTTACCATCTCTCACAGCCACCAGATTACAACGAAAAACGGTTTCACCCTGACCAATACCGATACCCATGCTCTGAGCTTCAATGGCACTCCGACCCCGGTAATAGGTCTGAGGATCGTAGCCTGCGATGGACATGCAAGCGCAGGCGCTGCTGGGCTCCATGCCCTGCGGCACAGTCAGAGCTTGACCCACCTGCCCGGTTTTGGCCAGGGCATCCAGTTGTGGGGTTTTGGCCAATTCCAAACTGGTTTGACCGCGACGAGAAGGAATAGGGTGACCGGCGGCTCCGTCGATTATTAATATGCAGTATTTCATTTTTTCTTTACCTTTTTAAAATATCGAGTTTCTTCTATCACACTATTTTGTTTTGCCGTTTGAACTTGGTTTTTTCAATCAATACTCGGTTGTTATATTTAGGTTTGCCCTAAATGGCTTTTCCGCTTATAATAAAAGATGTTGTCTTCGGGGAGTAGCTCAGCCTGGTTAGAGCGCTACGTTCGGGACGTAGAGGTCGGAAGTTCAAATCTTCTCTCCCCGACCATATTTTTTAAATCTGTATTGTATTAACCCCAATTTTAGTTTCCTCCTTTGGGATTCATTTTAAGGTTGGACTACTTCAAAGTCAATTCAGCTTCAGGTCTCTGCTATTTTCTGCCGTGGTATTCTTGTGTATGGCCTTCCTTCCGCTTTTATTTTTTATTGTTGGAGCCCAGATAACCGTTTCTTAAAAAGAAGGTAACTTTTAAAATCCCCTATAAAGTCCCGTCCATGTTGCTGGTGGAGACGAGGTAGACCCACTCTCTACGAGCAACAATGTTTTGCTATGCCTAAAATTATTAACTTTGCCGGTTCTATCTTTCTTTACTATCCTTTATTCCATCCTCAACCCCCGCTCCATTATCTTTTGACCACACGAATTTCCGTATCAGCCAACCTTCCCTCTTGACCTCGTCTGCCACTAAATCAAAAAATTCTTGCTCATGTGTAAGCAACAATGTTTGATGCTCGTTGAATTTATCTTTCAGCAGTTTGATAAACCTAGCTCTATGCGACTAAGTTTCCAATATCCTGGAGATGAACGGGGATATCTACAGATTTAAGGAAGGTTTGAAGATGAATAATGTAGGATTTGAATTAGCTACAATTTTTTTGTTTCGGTTGCCGCTAGATACTGACGGACTTTTATCGATACATCTCGGCTATTGTTGCAAAAACTGATCAAGGAAAGCACGCGGAGTTAAAATAGTTATGCCGCAATGTTCTTTTAGTTTTAGTAAATGCTTGTCTCCGCTGATAATAATTTTGGTATCGCTACTTAATGCGCAAGCCAAAAACTTATCATCATCTGGATCCTGGCATATCTGCCGATCAAGCACTTGGGGTTGAACAATCTCAGAATGGGTTATAATCAAGGTTAGAATAGGATTGATTTCGACGCTGGGGAACTGATCCGCCAGTACTCTGGATACTCTTAAATATTCTTCAATAATCTCCGGGGACATTACGAATTGGACATCCGCTTTTCTCCATGCCTTTAATATCTGAAGAGGTGGCCCGGAGAAGAAAATACTCGAGATCAAGACGTTGGTATCAAGGACAACTTTCATTTTGTTCCCCGAGACTTAGCGATAGCATGTGCGATATCAGATCCTTTAATCCCGGCTGCCTTTGCTTTTTTTTGGGCTGCTATGATCAGCTCGTCAAATTCATCCATTGAGGGTTTTGAAAGAGCTTTTAAGACCACAATATCTTTATTCCCCATAACCACAAATGTGTCTCCGGTTTTTAAACCGAGCCTGTTGCGTATCTCCTCTGGTATTACGATTTGACCTTTTGAGGACATTTTGGTTGTTTCAACAACTGCCATGATGCAACCTCCTTTCTTGATCATCTTACCAGTAAGATTATAAGCGTTTTATGTTGGTATTTCAAGCATTAATTCTTACTGGCAGGTAATCTAATTTCTATTCAGTTGAGCCCTTGGGGTTGGCTTTAAAAACAGAGTTTGTTATCCCGCGGAAACAGGCAGATACAACAGTAGACTTAATCCTAGAAAATCCCCTAAAAACGCAGACTGGTGTTATGAATTACAATTTTGGTATTTTCTTCATAGAGAACTATCGTCTCTGAATTCCAGTTCTATCCGGCCATCATTGTAAATATTGGCCGCCTTCAAGATGATCTGGAGTTGGGCTTTTTGCAGCCGAGGCTCCAGGCTCTGGAAAGCTTCCACAAAGGTTTTTATAGCCTTCGGTACTCTTTGGATCAAGGCTTCGCTGGCTCTCGCCCGGCTTAATAGCTTAGAGAGATCCTCTTTTCGCGTTTCGAGTTCGGCTTTCTGTGCCCTGGCGGTTTCATTGGCTTTGACGAATTCCTGCTCGGTTATAACTTTGCGTTTCAACAGGCTGTCCAACTGCGTCATGAATTGAAGCTCCAGTTCTGCCAGGCGCTTTTCCACCTGTTTCAATTCAACTTCGTATTTTTCTGTATCCTGCCTTTCGGTGACAACCAGATGAAGTCGGACTTTTTGCGGATCGGAAAACTCACCCAGGTATTTTAATATTGCGGTTTCCAGTTTGGGTGCTGCGTGTCCATTATAAAAGGAACATTGCCCAACTGATTTGGTTGCTCTGGAGCAATAGTAGTTTTTGTACTGCTTTCCTTTATACGAGGCACCGGCTTTGCCTGTCATGGGTCCGCCGCAATGGCCGCATTTAGCGATACCGCTTAAAAGGTATTCGCTGGATTGCGCTCTGCCCCTGGGTGCCTCGTTGCGGATTTTCCGCCTTTCCTGAAGCCGCTTCCACTCTTCTTGAGTCAGAATAGCAGGAAAGAAATCAGGGACCTCGACTATTTTCATGTCGGGGTTCTTCTTACGGGGTTTTCTGCCGTATACCAGTGCACCAATGAGTGCCGGATTATTCAGAACCGTTTCTACAGTAAAAGAAGCAAATGGACGTCCCTCACGAGCCTGGTATCCCTGACTTGTCAATTTATCAGCGATGGATTTATACCCAAGGTTTTCTTCCACTGCCAACCGGTACATCTCTTTTACTATAGGGGCTTCGATAGGGTCAAGCTCCCACTTGACAGTGACTGTGTTGCCCTTGATATCTTTTATCGACCGCAGACCATATGGAGGTCTGCCCACATGAATACCTTTACCTACTGCTGTACCCATATTAGCCCTCACTCTTTCGGAAGTTCTTTTACTTTCTGCTCCGGCTACACCCGCCTTGACCAGCAAGACGATTTCTTCCCGGATATCTTCATCGGTAGTGACGACAGATACCCCGTGGTCCTGCAGTTCCCAATAACGCCGCAATATCTCTTTTGGATTCCGTCCGAACCGATCTAAAAATTTCACGACGATAACTTCAGCTCCGCCAAGCATTACAAATTCGACCATGCGCTGGTATTCTTTGCGATCATCGCGGCGGCCGCTGACTACATCGGTAAAAGTGGCAATAGGAGAGAGGTGATTCTGTTTGCAGTAATTAAAATAACTGGCTTCTTGAGTCTCGAGCGAACTGTGGCGTTCGCCAGTTTGATGGGCACTGGATACCCGCAGGTACCCGACTGCCCTTAATGTTTTTAAAGCCGTGGTCATAGTAGAACTCCTATACCCAGGAGTCTACAATATTTTACGCAGTAATGCCAACATCAGTACGTAGAGGTCGGAAGTTCAAATCTTCTATCCCCGATTTTTTGTTTTCTCAGTCTAAGCTTTCAATTTCTTTCCACATTATAGCATAATCAGAATAAGCCGTTTGATGCTAATTTTGACAAAATATGTTAATAATGTGCGAAGCCACGATGCCAATATCGCCGAACATTTGGGATTATATTTTGACTGGATTATAATACCATTACACAGGCTGGCACCGATTAGAGTACAATATAAAGTAAATGACTGGTAAATTTAAGTTTAGAAACCATCCATTACTTTTTGAGATTAACACAGCCTCCTGGCTATTTGATCTGTCTGATCAGCTTGGAAAAACCGTGCACCTGGGTGACGTACCTTCCCATGAATGGGACAAAATTAAAAGCATGGGCATGGATTTCGTCTGGCTTATGGGTATTTGGAACCGCAGCCAAGAAAGCCGCAGGATCTGTTTAAGCTCCCAGGAATTATGTACCCAATTTGAGAAAGTCTTGCCCGCATATTCAGCAGAAGACATCATCGGTTCTTGCTACTCCATCAATTCTTATAAACCTGATCCGCTGATCGGAAACTGGGTCGATCTCGACCGCGCCCGGACTGAATTAAATAAACGAGGCATTGGGCTGATTTTGGATTTCATACCCAACCACACAGGCATTGACCATCACTGGGTTTTCGAGCATCCAGAATATTATATCCAGGGCACTCAAGCCGATTACCTGAAGGATAAAAAGGCTTTCTTCACAGTTAAAGCACGCGAGAAAACCCTGTACATTGCTCACGGGCGTGATCCCTATTTCCCGCCCTGGACGGATACCGCTCAGCTAAACTACTTTAATCCGGCTGTACGATCCGCAATGGTAGATAACATTAAAGAAATCTCCCTGCACTGCAACGGCTTACGCTGTGATATGGCCATGCTGGCTCTAAACGACGTATTCATGAGGATGTGGGGCTGGACTAACCCTGATAACCAATTCCAAATGCCTCACGATGAATTCTGGTCGCAGGTGTTAACAGAGGTTCCTGGTTTAGTTTATCTGGCTGAAGCCTACTGGGATACCGAATGGACGCTTCAGCAATTAGGCTTCGATTTTGTTTACGATAAAAGGCTTTACGATAGGCTTAAAAGCGGGCTGCCGCACGATGTCTTCCTGCATTTAAAGGCAGACCTGGCTTACCAGGTCAAACTTTTACGCTTTATCGAAAACCATGACGAACCACGCAGCCTTATTACTTTCGGTAAAGGACTGCTGCCCGCCAACGCCGCTCTTTTCGCAGGGCTGCCGGGTCTCAAGTTGTTTTTTCAAGGTCAAATGGAGGGGAGGCAGATCCGCCTACCTATCCAGATCCGTCGTTCTAAAGAGGAGAAGATCGACACCGCCGTATCAGCGCTCTATTCCTCATTGCTGTCTGTCATTAATGAGGACATCTGCCACTCTGGTACCTGGCGATTAAAAGAGGTTTTTTCGCATACCGACCAAACCAATGATAATTTGATTGCCTACCTCTGGAAACTCGGCGGTGAGATCAGATTGACCGTTGTCAATCTTGCCAATAAAACCAGCCGAGGTCGTGTCTGCTTCCAGGATGACGTGAATGAAGAGGTCGATTACAATCTGGAGGAATTCTTCAGCGGGTTGTCCTTGAGAGAAAATGGCCAGATCATGGCTCACCCGGGCCTGATTTTTGAGCTATCTGGCGGCCAGGCCCAAATATACAAAATTTACCCCTCAATTTAAATTGTACCCTCACACTGGGAACCACCTTTGGAAGTAAAACGCCGATTAGAATACAAGATATTCAATCTCTGTACAAATAATTGTTTTTCGAAAAGTGATATAATTGACGCCACAAGATGGGAAATATTAACGTAGCAGATCGGATTAATAAACAACTTCCGGCCGAATTGGTTAAGTTCTTGCAATTGGCCGGAGGCGCAGCAGTCCAAAGGCAGCAGCGGATCTTCCTGGTAGGCGGAGTAGTGCGCGATCTGCTGCTGGAAAGGCCAATTATTGACATAGACCTGGTAGTAGAAGGCGATGCCATCAAACTGGCTGAAGGTCTGGCCAGCTTGTTAAACGGTGAAGTGATTGCCCGCTCCCGTTTCAATACTGCAAAGATCCGCTGGGAACGCTGGATGGTGGACATCGCTTCTGCCCGTTCTGAATCTTACAGCTTTGCGGGTGCCCTGCCCTCGATTCAAACATTCTGTGACATACACAGCGATCTGATACGCCGCGATTTTTCTATTAACGCTATCGCTGTCTATGTCGATCCGCTGCATTTTGGCGATTTAATAGACCTCTATGACGGGCAGGCTGATCTAAAAAAAGGATTTATCCGATGTCTCCACGATCAGAGTTTTAAAGATGATGCCACCCGCATCTGGCGAGCGGTCCGCTATGAACAACGTTTGAATTTTAAAATAGAAAAGCATACCCTGAACCTGATCGAGCGCGATTTGCACTATCTGAAGACCATCAGCGGCGACCGTATTCGCAGCGAATTGGAATTATGCCTGAAGGAAGAAAAACCGCAGATAAGTCTGCGGAGGGCAGACGAACTGGGTATACTGGCCAATATCCATGACCATCTGATATTCAGGGAGAAATCTTTCAGGCTCTTCGCCAAAGCGCAGGGCACACTGGAACCGTTTTCAGCACCAGAGGAGTTCTATCTAGCCTTGCTTATTTATGATCTGACTACTGAACAATTAACTGATTTTACCGTCACTCTGAATCTTCCGCGCTCTGTTGCCCGGGTTTTACACGAAACGCTGCAATTAAAAGATAAACTGCCTGATTTAGCAGGAAAAGAGCCGACCAATAGTGTAATTTATGGAATTTTGCATCATTTCCACCAACCTGCTATTCTGGTCAATCTGCTGGTCACCACTTCATTTACAGTCAAAAAGCGGTTAGAATTATATCTTGAAAAACTACAACATGTACGCACTACTTTGAGTGGGGAGGATCTTCAAGAACTTGGCATCACTGCAGGACCGCGCATAAAAGAAACTCTGGAATCACTATTGGAAGCCCGTCTGGATAACCGGATCAACTCACGCGAAGAAGAAATTGCTTTCATTAAACAGAGCAAGGCATCCTGACATCCGCCTGATTAAAAAAGATCTGCTTCATCTCTGAAGCAGATCAGCCCTTTCAACAAATTTTATATTTTGTACTTTTGAAATTTTTACTACATTGGGTTTATCACTTTACTCGATCTTTTTGAACATCGCCTTTGATGCTCCGCATATCGGGCACCTGTCAGGGGCTTCCCCTTCTGCCGTAAAACCGCAAACCTGGCAAACATAAAAAGGTTTAATTGCCAGCTTTTTCCCAGATTCAAGATCTTTTAACGCCTGATGATACAGTCCATGATGCACTTTTTCTACCTGGTTGGCTAAACTAAAGGACGCCTCAGCCGATGAGTTTTTCTCAGTTTTAGCCTGAGCGATAAACTCAGGATACATCTCAGTCATCTCATGATACTCTCCGCTGATAGCAGTTTTAAGATTGGCTTGAGTATCACCAATGCCTTTTAATACGTTAAAATGCTTGCGGGCATGTACTGTTTCAGCTTCGGAAGCCGCCCGAAACAACTTTGCTATTTGGGGTTGCCCTTCCTTTTCTGCTTGCTCAGCAAAATAAAGATACTTCCTGCTGGCCTGGCTTTCCCCGGCAAACGCAGCTTGTAAATTTTCAATTGTTTTTCCCATTTTCAAGCTCCTTATTAAAGATTTTCTGAATACATTATAAAAAATATTTGTCAGTTCTGTCTATCAGGTTTAGGGTTAGAATCGTGATTATGTTATAATTTCAAGCGATGAAAGTCTCACAAATAGGCCAGTTCGGCCTGATAGATTTGATATCTAAATTGATCGAGAATTGCCGACAACCGCAGGAAGAGTCCTGGCAAAATCTCAGAACGGGTGTGGGTGACGACTGCGCAGTCTGGCAGGGAGAACGCACCTGTTACCTATCCAAAGTGGATTCCCAGGTTCAGGGCGTCCATTTTACGCTGGACATTATTTCGTGGCGCGATCTGGGTTGGAAGGCACTGGCAGTTAATTTAAGTGACATTGCCGCTATGGGCGGAAAACCACTTTATGCCCTGGTCTCGTTGGGCTTGCCTTTTGAGACCGAAGTTGAGAACGTGATATCTTTATACAAAGGTATGCTTGAACTGGCTGGGCAAACCGGCACGGCGATCATCGGCGGACATATCAGTGCTTCTTCCAATCTCTTTATAGATGTGCATGTGACTGGTTGTATCTCTTCTCATAACGGACTGGTTTTAGCTCGTTCAGATGCCAGGCCCACGGATTTGATCGGAGTGACAGGCTGGTTGGGCAGTGCTGCTGCCGGATTAAATATGTTAAGACAAAAAATGGTCCTTGAGCCTCCAGCGGCCGAGTATTTAAAAATGGCCTTTGCCTGTCCCGAACCTCGTCTGGCAGAAGGCAAGCTGTTATTAGAACATGGAGTCAGGTGTGCTATCGATATCAGCGATGGTCTGTTAGCCGACCTGGCGCACATATGTCAGGCTAGCGGAGTAGCAGCGGAAATCAGGGCACATTATTTACCGATCCGGTCTGAGGTTAAAACCGCCTTCGCAGACCAGGCTTTTGAGATGGCCCTTTCCGGGGGAGAGGACTATCAACTGCTGTTCACCGCCTCTCCTTCCGTGATGGAGGCCATTAATAAGGTTTGCTCATACCCTGTAACTGTTATCGGTGAGATAAAAGCCGGATCTCCAGGCCAGGTCTTTGTTATCGAACAATCCGGTAAACGCACCTCTCCCAGTTTGGCTGGATGGGACCATTTTAAAAAGAATTGAATATGAAATCACTAAAATTAGTCAGTCATAATCTAGGGGAAACGCAAACAATAGGTAAACGACTGGGTGAACTGGCTCAGCCTGGTGACCTTTTTTTAATGAGCGGCAATTTGGGCACTGGCAAGACTACTCTCACCCAGGGCATTGCCAGTGGGCTGGATAGTCCGGATTATGCACTCAGTCCGACTTTTGTTTTAATGCGCGAATTGAAAGGACGCTTACCGCTGTATCATATCGACCTATACAGACTGGACAAAATCGCGGAAATTTCCGATTTGGGTTTGGATGACTATCTATACGGGAGCGGACTTTGCGTAATCGAGTGGGCGGAAAAGGGAATTACCGTGTTGCCACCGGAACACTTACTGATTAAAATTAAATATCTGGATGATAACGGACGCATTTTTGAGTTTATACCCGAAGGCAAGCGCTACCGGAAATTACTTACGCAGCTAAAATCGTTTTCAACTTTAAAATAAAATGCAGTTAGCTATTGACACCTCAACTGAATATGCCGGACTGGCCCTGGTACGGGAAAGTGAAGTATTGGCCGAAATGACCTGGCGCTGCGGTCTAAACCATACCGTCGAGTTGTACCC
>CAITCX010000528.1 GCA_903890885.1 uncultured Dehalococcoidia bacterium | reverse complement strand
AGCCGTTAAACTTGTATTTTCAAATAACGATAGTATTGGAGCGTTAAAAAATACGCGGCGGAAACCAGCGCTTAAGGCTTGTTAATGATGAAGCATCTATGTGGCTGGGTCCCCTCGAAATCAGGCGGAACGGTATTGTATCTCTCTGTTACCAGGCAGGGTAGCAGGTCTTTATCCGCCATGCGAAAGTCCCGGTAATTGCTGGAAAATAAAATAAACCCTGAGGGCGATAATACTTCAAGGGCCCCGTTTATCAGCCTGGGATGATCTTTTTGTATGGAAAATGATTTACCCTTGTTTTTACTGAAGGTCGGGGGGTCGATAATGATGATATCAAATATTAATTTTTTTCTTTTCGCGTATTGAAAGAATTCCAGACTGTCCATTTTGTAGACCCAGTTATTTTCAAGAGGCAAATTGTTCAAGGCCAGATTTTCTTTTATCCATTCACAATAGACTTTTGAAATATCAACACTGAAGGTTTTTAAAGCGCCGGCTTTGGCCGCAAAAACAGTAAATGATCCTGAATAGGCAAATGTGTTCAATATTGTTTTATTCTGACTTTGGTCAGCAATCCATTTTCGGGTTTCACGGTGGTCTAAAAACAGTCCGGTGTCCAGATAATCAGAAAGGTTGATGATGAAATTATTGCCGTATTCCTCTTGGATAATATTTTTTGCCGGACTTTCAGGAATATTTAAAGTATCTTTTGATCTATTTTTATAAAAGAAGGCATTAACCTGAAGGATTGTTTTTAAACCCTGTTCTAGTTCAGCAATTATTGCTGGCTCAATTTGCTCAAAAACATGGATTACAGCGTTATCCTGATAAATATCCACTGTCACAGGAAGAAAAGTCTGTGTATTAGTTATTAGGCGGTAAGCAGAAATATTGTTTTCGGCAAGGTAGGTTTTTATTTCTGCCAGGTTATGATTAATCAAATCGGTGATAACAGTTTTAAAGTCGATTTCGCTCTCCTTGATAAGTTGCTGATTTACTACTGATGTATTTTAGTATCCCATACTATTCGTCGCTCTTTCAAGGTTGAACAAACTGGTAGCAGGTTGACATAAAGTGTATTCAATCGAGAAATACTGCTGGATATACTGCTGAATTATGGAAACGATAAAAGAGGTGATATAATTATTTAAGTTTTATCGTGTTTCAAATAGTCCAAGTCGGATGTAATATGTGGGCAAATAAAAAAATCCTATTGAAAAATGTAGAATACTCCCTCTATTAAATCATAGAATATTTTGAATTGAATTTGCCTGGTGTGCCCGATATAATCAATCGTATAAGCTCGGGAAGAAAGCATTAAACTTAGAGTAACCTTATAGCAAAATGATATAAAGAGAGAGAAAGTATGGCAGGTATTGTTTCGTATGGAGCCTATATCCCGTTTTTCAGATTAAGCCGGTCTGAAATAGCTAAAGCCTGGGGCATAGCCATTCAACCGGGAGAAAAAGCTGTAGCCAATTATGACGAGGACAGCCTGACAATGGCAGTTGCCGCAGCTATGAATTGCGTTAGTGCCAGTGAGGCCGCGAAAATCGGTGGTCTGTATTTTGCCTCAACTACTGCGCCGTACAAAGAAAAACAGTGCGCAGCTACTATCGCTACAGTGCTTGGCTTGCCCAAAGACGCCGTAACCATGGACTTCGGCGGATCTTTACGATGCGGGTCCAACGCCTTGAAATCTGCGGTGGATGCTGTCGAAAGTGGATCTGTGACCAGTGTGATGGTCTGTGTGGCTGATACGCGCATGGGCTATCCCATGGGGCCGGGTGAGATGTCTTTTGGTGATGGAGCCGCTGCCCTGCTCATCGGGAAACAGGGTGTTATGGCCGAGATCACTAATTTTTCTTCTCGCTATCATGATATTCAAGATATCTGGAGATCGGATAGAGATCAGTTTGTCCGTTCAGCAGAAGATCGTTTTGCCCAGGATGAAGGCTATACAACTGCCATGACGGAGACAGTGTCAGCTTTCTTGAAAAAAGCAGGTCTTACTCCCAAAGACTTTGCCAGGATAGCCATTTCTTCACCTAATGCCCGTCAACATTCTGCTATAGCTCAGAAATTAGGCTTTGATGTCAAAGTTCAAGCGCCTGATATTATGCATTCCCAAATTGGGGATACTGGCAGCGCCATGTCTATCATGAGCCTTATCGGGGTTCTGGAAGATGCTAACCCGGGCGAGATGGTATTGATGGCCAGCTATGGAAATGGCAGCGATGTGTTTGCTCTTAAGACTACCGGTCAAATAGTGGAAGCCAGGAATAAGAAGGGTATAAAAAAGAATCTGGCCTTCAAAGGTATGATAAATAATTACAGCAAAATTTTGCGCTGGCGTGAACTGGTTCAAACTCAGCCTGCCCAGCGTCCGCCTATCGAGGAGCGCCAGCCGACACCATCAGCCCAATGGCGTGATTTGCAGTGGGATGGTCGGTTAACCGGTACCAAATGTCTGAAATGCGGTACTCCTCAATATCCCAAGCAGCGCGTTTGTATTGAATGCGAAGCTAAAGATCAGTATGAGCCTTATACTTTCTTTGATAAACCGGCTAAGGTATTTTCCTTCAGCCATGATTACGTGATGCAGACTGTCGATCCGCCGGTCACAGTAACGATCGTGAACTTCGAGGGCGGAGGTAGAATCATGTGTGACATGACAGACCGTGAACCTGATTCTATCAAAGTTGGTTTACCTTTGGAGATGACTTTCCGCCGGCTTTACTACGTAGGCGGTATTTATAACTACTGGTGGAAATGTCGACCGGTGAGAGCTTAATGATGAAGGTTAATGACATGAGGAAAAAGAATGGAAAGTATTAAAGATAAAGTCGCAATAATCGGTATGGGTTGTGTCAAGTTCGGTGAGAATTGGGGCAAGAGCCTCGAGGATATGATAATTGAAGCCGCATATGAAGCCTATGAAGATGCCGGCATAGATCCTAAGGATATTCAGGCAGCCTGGTGGGGTACCTGTTTTGCCGGACACACCGGTCAAATCATGGCTTCTCCCCTTAAGCTAAAATATATCCCTGTTACTCATGTTGAGAATGCCTGCGCTACCGGGTCTGAAGCTATACGCGGAGCCTGCTATGCGGTGGCATCAGGCGCTGCCGATATTGTTCTGGCTCTAGGAGCTGAGAAATTGAAAGATACCGGTTTTATGGGCCTCCCGCAGACGCGGCCTATCGCCACCTGGAGTTACCGTTTGACTTCACAGACCCCGCCGGCGGTATTTGCCATGCTGGCCACCGGTTATTTCGCCAAATACGGGTTAAGCCATGAAGAAGGCAAAAAAATCCTGGCTCATATCGCTGTTAAGAATCATTACAATGGTTCGCTCAATCCCAAGGCTCATTT
The DNA here is from genome assembly GCA_903890885.1 of uncultured Dehalococcoidia bacterium. Classification (GTDB taxonomy): domain Bacteria; phylum Chloroflexota; class Dehalococcoidia; order Dehalococcoidales; family UBA3254; genus UBA3254. Next base: position 1,460 of record CAITCX010000528.1, on the reverse strand, counting down.
CCAGAAAGAGATTACCCTGGAGCAGGCTATAAAGGCTCCAATGATCGCTTATCCGCTGGGTTTGTACGATAGCTGCGGTGTCAGCGACGGCGCAGCGGCTGCCATTATCTGCCGGGCAGACATGGCTAAAAAATTCAGGGCCGATCCGATCTACATAAAATCCATGCAGATTGCACAGGGTCCGCGTGAGGGTTGGTTAAGCCAGAAGTATGATTTCGCCCATGTTGAAGAAACCTGGCGCGGCGGTAACGCCGCTTACAAAGAAGCCGGGATTAAAAACCCGCGCAAGGAAATAAACATTGCCGAGGTCCATGATTGTTTCGGCATTACTGAATTAACTATTATGGAAGACCTGCAGTTTAGTCCCAGAGGCATGGTAAAAGAGGATGTCTTAGCCGGGACTTTTACTTTAAAAGGCGATTTGCCTGTCAATACCGATGGTGGATTGAAATGTTTCGGTCATCCTATCGGGGCCACCGGTTTGAGAATGCAGTATGAAGTCTACAAACAGTTGCAGGGTAAAGCTGGACCCCGTCAGATAAAGAACCCTAGAATCGGATTAACCCATAACCAGGGCGGTGAACCGGGTGCAGCCACGGTGAGCGTACTTATTACCGGAAACGAACTAGGCTAAGAAAGCTCAATAAGAAGATTCTCAAATACTGAAAATAGCGGATTATTTTGTACTGAAGGTTTGTTCTGTAAAGATATCCAGGTGGAGGATACAAAGTTGAACATTATTATTGGGAATGCGTTGAAACAGGGTCGTAATATTTTAAGTGAAATGGAGTCCAAGCAACTTATTAAAGAAATTGGAATCCAGACCACGGAAATGAAACTGGCTACCTCTAAAGAAGAAGCCGTCAAATTTAGCGAAGAAACCGGTTACCCGGTGGTGCTAAAGGTTGCTTCTTTTGATATTACCCATAAAAGTGATGCGGGAGGCGTCAAGGTTGGTTTGAAAAATGGAGCCGAAGTGTCCAGGGCTTACGAAGAGATCCTTGTTTCGGCTTTGAAATACAACCCTAAAGCCAGCGTGCAGGGCGTCACCGTACAAAACATGGTTAAGCCCGGTGTGGAAGTAATCATCGGAATGACCCAGGACCCTCAATTTGGCCCGGTCATCATGTTTGGGCTTGGAGGAGTTTTTGTAGAGATACTTAAAGACGTCTCTTTCAAAGTGGTTCCGTTGAATCGTCGAGATGCTCACAGCATGATAAAAGAGATCAAAGGATACCGTCTTCTGCAGGGTTATCGGGGGCAGAAACCTGTAGATATCGATTATCTGGAGAATATTCTTCTGAAATTATCGGATTTTGTAGATAAAAATCCGTCAATTAAAGAAATAGATTTAAATCCGATATTTGCTTATCCGGATGGAGCCAGCGTGGTTGATGCCAGGATGGTATTAAATTAGTCCGGTAAATATTGAATAAGATTCTAATTGAGAGGGAAATTCT
>CAITCX010000527.1 GCA_903890885.1 uncultured Dehalococcoidia bacterium | reverse complement strand
CACCCTGGGCACCCTCCAGCAGGACCACCTGGCGTTCCACTACGGCTTTTTCCAATATCGAGGTCGTCTCACAGATGTGAGGTGCCAGCCGTTTGGCAAAGGCACAATATTGATCGAACACTTTCTCTACCGAAAAAGGCTCGGCTCCATACACCCTGGTTAAAATCTCATTTTTTCTGGCCATAACGGTTTCGAGCCTGTTCCGGAAACTAACTTTATCCAGCAAATCACCTGCCCGGATTCCCAGGCGGGCTGCTTTATCTGTAAAAGCCGGACCCACCCCTTTGCGGGTGGTGCCCAGAGCTTTGGCGCCCAGCGCATCTTCTTCCAATCCGTCCAGCAGGATATGGTAAGGCATAATGAGATGAGCGCGGTCACTAATATTCAGACGGCTGATATCCACACCGCGTTTCTTCAATGCGTCCAGTTCGCCCAGCAGCACCGTGGGATTGATCACCACTCCATTACCGATTATGCAGGTAGTATGCGCATAAAATATCCCGGATGGAACGATGTGCAATTTAAATTCACCCTGGTTATTGATAACGGTATGCCCGGCATTATCGCCGCCGGAGTAACGCACTACCAGAGCGGCCTGTTCGGCCAGCATATCTATGATTTTACCTTTGCCTTCGTCACCCCACTGGGCACCAACTACTGCTATTACTGACATCTATTCTCCCCCCACCTGCACAGTTTCTAGTTACGAGAAACTATCTCACCTGTTTGGCAACGTAAACCATGCGCTGCATTACGGTCACCAGGCTCAATACTGCCACGACGGCCAGAACTGTGATCAGAACTGTTTCTATACTGCCCAATAAAAGACCCAGTGCCAGTATAATCACTCTCTCCGTTCTTGTAAATATACCTACCTGGCAATCCAGTCCGATACCCTCCGCCCGCGCGCGGACATAGCTTACCAGGAAGGATCCCATAATGGCTAACCCGATCAAGAGCACAATCCACTCGAAATGCCCCACTGCCTTAAAAAATAGATAATAAGCGGCAATACCCAGCAGAATGACCGCCTCAGAAGCCCTGTCCAGAGTGGAATCCAATACCGCACCGAAGCGGGTCACCTGATTGGTCCCGCGGGCCAGCGCCCCGTCTATGATATCCAGAAAACCTGAAGCCAACATGACCCAACCGGCAGCAAACAGATGCCCCAGGCCGGCCAAAACAGCCGCCCCCAGAATTAAAATAAAGCCGAACCAGGTCACCATATTGGGAGTGATCCCGGTTTTCGCCAACACTGTAATAACGGGTTTGGTAATTACTACGGCCAAAGCCTTTCTTAAAACCTGCAGTCCGGTCGAAGATTTATTAACCTGTTTAGAAGTTGTGATCTAGACTCCTCCCGGCAAAATATTTTCCATGTTTATACCTTACAACAAATCGCTTTGTTTATTCCCGCGGCAGCCGGCTACAACTTAATATTCTTTGAGAGAATAGTGCGGGTGTAGTAATCCATGACCCTGCGAGAAACACTTTCCCATCCATATATGGAGGAGGTCTGAATTCCCTGCTGTCCCAACCGGTGGCGCAAAGAGGGATCCTTGATCAAACGGGCGATAGCCTGGGCCAGCGGCACTTCCTGCTTAGGCGGAACCAGCAGACCTTCCTTTTCGTGGGTCATCACGCTGGCATATCCTGAAATGCGGGAAGCTACCAGGGGAGTACCGGTCGCCATGGCCTCCAGCAGGATGATACCGAAGCTCTCGTGGCCGGTGGCCGGAGCGCAAAAAACATCGGCGGTCCTGTAATATCTGGGCAATATCTTGTAATCTACATTACCCGCAAAAACCACATCTTTCAACTCGGATTCAGCTACCATTTTCTCATATTTTTCGCGTGAATGAGTGCCTGGACCCACTATTATCAAACGGCAGTCCGGACAGTCCGGCTTAATCAACCTGTAAGCCTTTAGAAGGTATTCCAGGCCTTTGCGTTTTTCCATGCGGCCCACGAACAGCAAATTGATTTTACCGTCCATGAACTCGGGCAGGGGTTCCAGATCAGGCCTGAAATGATCGAGTTCGATGCCGTTGGGAATGATATCATATGAACAGGGATAGTGCTTGTTGACATATTCCATGGCAGGACGGGACACCGCAATGCGACCATCCAGCCGGTTAAACCACTTCTTGTATAACCTGCTCATCATAAAAGGCTTGGCCCAGCGGTAACTGGGCTTGCTTTCATTGGCGTGAAACGTGCCAATGTTAACTGTCTTAGAAAGTCGCAGTACCGTAGGACACAGGGTAGGCGCCAGGGGTTCGTGCAGATGAACCACGTCGAACTTCTCTCTTTCCAGCACTTCCTTGACTTTATCCGTCAAATTGAGGGAAATTGTGATGCGCGCTATAGAACCACTGGCGGGAATAGCGCGGGGTTTGCCAATTGCAATAAAGCGGTCACCATAACCGGTCACCGGACTGGAAGCCGGCGCGATTATTTTGACCAGGTGACCCATCCGGGTAAAGTAATACTCGAGGCTGCTGATATGACGGCACACCCCACCCGGATAAGAATAATCATACGGTGAAACCAACGCGATCTTCATCCGTCGTGCCTGTAATCCTTAATCCTGAGTAATTTACTTGGGCGCTTTAGGCTTGACAACTCTGGCTTTTTTCTCTGCCGGAGGCGACTTTTGCGCATTGACAGTAATAAATTCCTGGGTCAGGCGATGAGCTTCTTCATCAGAAAACTGCGTCATGGGTGTTTTCATAAAGTAGGAGGAGGGACCAATCAACTCACCCTTGATACCGTTATCCAGGGCCAGTTTACAGCAGCGTATCGCATCGATAACCACGCCCGCGGAATTGGGACTGTCCCAGACTTCCAGCTTGGCTTCCACCAGCAGCGGTACATCGCCAAAGGTACGGCCTTCCATGCGGATATGGCAAAACTTGCGGTCCAGCAAGAAAGGCACATAGTCACTCGGGCCGACATGGATATCATCAGGACTCATCTTGTAGGGCAACTGAGAGGTCACTGCTCCGGTCTTGGATATTTTCTTGGATTCCAGTCTCTCCCTCTCCAGCATATTTAAAAAGTCGGTATTGCCGCCAAAATTGAGCTGATAGGTCTTTTCCAGTTTAACGCCCCTGTCTACAAAAAGCTTGGTTAAAACACGATGTACGATAGTGGCGCCTACCTGAGATTTGATGTCGTCGCCAATAATAGGCAAGCCTTTGGCGGCAAAACGATCGCTCCAGTCTTTTCGGCTGCCGATAAAGACCGGAATGCAATTGACCATGGCGCAGCCGGCATTCAGGATCTGCTCGACATACCATTTGGTGGCCGATTCGCTGCCAACGGGCAAATAGTTCAGGACGACATCTACCTTGGCATCCTTAAGAATTTTAACGATATCGGCGGTGGGGCCGGGGGCTTTCTGGATTACCTGGGATAGATATTTGCCCAGGCCGTCATGAGTCATGCCGCGCACAACCTTGACACCGGAAGTAGGCACATCGCAAAACTTATAGGTATTATTAGGCAAAGCATAAATGGCCTCTGAAAGATCCTTGCCTACCTTGTTTTTATCAATATCGATAGCCGCTACGAAATTTACATCACTGATATGATAGCCGCCCAGATTAACGTGCATCAGGCCGGGAATATCATCGCCATCTTTGGCATTACGATAGTAATATACGCCCTGAACCAGTGACGATGCACAATTTCCGACTCCAATAATGGCTACATTAATTTTACCCAAGAATAATTCCTCCTTTTACTGCCGGGTGGACTCCCGTCCTGGCTAAAAAGCCGGCCGGATTACTCGCACAACCCAGCGCCTATTATAACTGTTTTTAAAAGTATCTACAAACGGAATAACGAGTTTCGAGTTCAGGGGTCGTCTTCAATTATAAAGACTTCCTCAATGCTGGAACTTAATGCCTCGGCCACCTTATATGCCAGCACTAGCGAGGGATTATATTTGCCCTTTTCGAGGTAAAGCAGAGTCTGGCGGGTGACGCCGACTTTATCGGCCAGTTCATCCTGAGTCAGGTTAAATTTAGCCCTCAGTTCCTTAATTCTCGTCCTTATCGCCATGTTACCTAAAAACTCCGGTAATAATTAATGATCATTGAAGCCAGATACACTATTAAACTGACAGCCAGTATTCCCAAAAGCAAATTCTTGGTCATAAAAGTCAGGCGCTCATCTACGTGCAATTTAGACTTCATTTTTAGTCAACTCTTTATTACTATTTGTCATAAATATATTACCTTATTCCCCTGTTGTCAAATTTCACCCACTCCATGCAAGGAGTCTTCTTGCATGGGACTATAGTCAGGGGTCACATGACTAAATCTCTATTGTTCATGATCTCAACTGAGTATAGAATTTTCTATACACCCGTATTCTCTGAAGCTGGGTCTACAGGATTTATTATGTCTGAAGCTCAAATTAATTTAAGAAAACAGTTCCCGCAACCTGAAGCGATACTGCTGATTCCGGAAGACATGGCGCGCAAATATAACGCCGTCCCGGTCAGTATCAGCGGCAATGCTTTGATCATGGCCATGGCCAATCCTGCGGATATCTTTGCACTGGAAGCACTGGCCCATCAGAGCAATCTACGCATTGAGCCCCAGGCCGCCTCTCCATCTGAAATCCAGGAGGCTATCGATTTTAATTACCGCTCCTATGCCGAAATAGAAAAACAGGTCTCCCATATCCCTTCTGCTGAAGAAGCTGAAACCGAACATGTCCGGCTGACTACGGTCACCGACGCTCCGGTCGCTCAAGCCTTGAACTTGATTATCGATGAAGCGGTCAAAGCCCGTGCCTCAGATATACACTTGCAGCCTCAGGAAGACAAGCTGCGGGTTCGTTACCGCATAGACGGCACCTTGCAGGATGCCCTCTCGCTGCCGCCGGCTACCTGTGTGCCCTTGATCTCCCGTATCAAGGTACTGGCCAATATGAATATCGCCGACCGCCACCGTCCCCAGGACGGCCAGTTCTCCGTGGAAGCCAAAGGCAGATTTATCGATATCCGCGTCGGCACTACCCCCACCGTTTACGGTGAGATGGCCGCCTTGCGCCTGCTTTATAAAGCACGGTCCACCATGACCCTGCCTGAACTGGGTTTTTCCAATGAATCTCTGACTACCTATGAAAAAATGCTCAAAGTACCCTACGGCATGATTCTGGTGAGCGGTCCTACCGGCGCCGGCAAAACCACCAGCCTGTACGCTTCCATTAACTGTCTGGACCGCGTCGGCAGAAACATCATCACGGTAGAAGATCCTGTGGAATACCGCTTTAAAAATATTAACCAGATCCAGGTCAATGCCAAGGCCGGCATGACCTTCGCCAGCGGTCTGCGCTCTATCCTGCGTCTCGACCCCAACGTCATACTGGTGGGTGAGATCCGCGATGCGGAAACTGCCAATATCGCTGTACAATCGGCCTTAACCGGGCACCTGGTGCTGTCTTCCATCCATGCCAATGATGCTGTAGGCGTGGTCTTCCGCTTGCTGGACCTGGGCATCGAGCCCTTTTTGGTAGCCTCTGCTCTGACCGGCATCGTGGCACAGCGCATGGTACGTCGTGTTTGCCCGGAATGCGCTCGCCCGGTCAAAGTCTCTTTGCTGGAACAGATGATCTATACCAAAGAAGCCCGTGACGAACGCAGCGAATTCCTGTACGGTTCCGGCTGCCCTTCCTGTTCCCAAACCGGATACAAAGGCCGCATGGGCCTTTATGAAATATTACAAATCAACGACGAGATAAAAACCAGTTTGGTTAAAGGCACTTCAGCAGCAGAATTACGCGCACAGGCCTTGAAAAGCGGCATGGTTACTCTGCTTCAAGACGGCATGCTTAAAGTGAAGGCTAACCTTACCACTCCATCCGAAGTCCTGCGCAACGCTTATGCAGTTGAATAAAAAAGTTATAACTTTATCGTGAGGTAACGGCCATAGTTTACACATACGTCGCCTATAATGAGAATCGGGAAATCGTCAAAGGCAAATTGGAAGCCCACACCGAAGAACAGGCCGCCAATCTGCTTTCCGTGGCTGGCTATCAATTAATTAATCTGAGGGAACTGGCCGGTTCACCTTACATGGACAAGTGGCTGCTTAAGCTCTCCCCGATCAAGCTGACAGATATTATCCTTTTTTACAAGCAAATGGCCCTGCTGGCGGAATCCGGTTTGAACATCGTCACTGCTTTGGAACTATTGGAGAACCAGGCTGGCAACCGCATCTTCAAACGAGTCCTGGGAGAGATCATCGCTGACGTCCGCTCGGGCAGTCAACTTTCCGCAGCCTTATACAAACACCCCCAAATATTCTCAACAATCCATTGCCAGTCACTCAAGGTCGGCGAACAGACCGGCGGGCTTGAAGTGGTTTTCAGACAGATAGCCGCTCATGCTGAAAAACAGGTCAATTCTAAAAAGGGCATTAAAAACGCCATGACGTATCCCATCATCGCTGCTGTCGTAGCCCTGGTGGTTATAACCATCATGGTTATCTTTGTTTTACCGGCCTTTAAAAATCTTTACGTTTCACTGGGAGTGAAGCTGCCAGCCCTTACCTCCCTGATGTTGAACCTCGGGGACATGTTACGCTCCGATGGGCTCGTGATTTTGGGCGTTCTGGCCGCCGCCGGAGCGGTAGGATTTTTCTACTTGAAGACCCCGAACGGCCGTTTCAATTGGGACAAATTGTCCCTGAAATTCCCCATCGTGGGACGTATTAATCACCTCAATGAGCTGGCCAGGATCTCTCAAACTATTTCAATTCTTTATAAATCCGGTCTACCGATGACCGAGATCCTTCCACTGGTGATCGACGGCACTTCCAACAAATTCGTGGCTAAAGCCCTGAACAGTATACGCGACGATATGCTGGGTGGAGAGGGCCTCTCCCACCCCATGGCCAGGCACCCCGTCTTCTTGCCCATGTTGGTCCAGATGGTCCGGGTGGGCGAGGAAACCGGTAATCTGGATAATACCTTGATGGCAGTCGCCCAGAATTACGAGGCAGAAGCAGATGATAAAACGCGTGCTTTCATGGCGATGATCCAACCCGTGATGACCATCCTCATCGGTCTATTCGTAGGCTTGATGGCTTTATCACTGATCTCAGCCATGTATTCCATTTACGGTCAGATGGGTTAATAACTATTTTATTGCTGTACCGAAGTGAGGTGATCGAGAGTGAAATTCAGTAAATCAAGCTGGATAATACTAGTTCTGGTGGCGATGGTCATCGGCGTCCTCGCGGCCGCAGGTGCCCGCACTCAGCAAATCCAGCAGCAGCAAGTTCTGGAGAAATCGCTGGTCGCGGCTCAAAAAAAGCTGACGTTAATAAAACTCGAAGAATTAATTGACCAGAAAGACCAGCTTACTGATAATAAAACCCTTTACACCGCCCAAATAGCTGCAGCCAGATCCAAACTAACGGCACCCATCGACAATATAGCCGCCACCGATGTCATTCTTAAATCCGCCCATGACTTTGGCATTAAGATCGCTACCATAAGTTCCAACGGCAAATCCGATAACACCATGGCTGGCAACAAATTCACCAGATTGCCATTTACCTTGCAGGTAGAAGGCAGCCTCAACAGCATCGCCGGTTTTGTGAGCAATGTAAAAACCCTGTTCCCCACCAGTGTGGTAGAGACTTATCAGTTTGGCATTGGAACAAATAAAATTGCATCTCCTGGTGAAGTAGAATTGTCTCCTACACCGGATAACGCAACGGGGGAGGATCCTGCTGGAGTCCGTCAAATCACGCTCACACCTGTTGCTGCATCCGCTGCTGCACCAGTTTCCCCGGCAGATACCAAAGCCAGTATCACAATAACTATTTACGATTATAAGGGTAATTAAAATGTGGAATGATATTGTAACCCTTTATATTGACGACGCCAGTATCCGTCTACTGGTCATTCGCTCCAAACACGTTCGTAAATGGGCGGAAATCAAGCTGGAACCAGGATTAGTTAAGGACGGCCTGGTGATTGACGAAATCGAAGTAGCCCGCCTTATCAAACAGCTTTTTAATACCCAGAAAGTGAGCACTAAAAAAGTAATCCTGGGCTACAGCGGTCTGCATTCTATGACTCGTCCAGGCGCTTTGCCCCTGCTGCCTAAAGCCATGCTGGCTGAAGCTGTTGCCCGCGAAGCGCGCCGTGTCCTGCCCGTCCCGTTGGACCAGCTTTATCTATCGTGGTCCAACCTGCCCGGTTCGAAAAACCGCACACATCTTTTTATGGCGGCTACGCCCCGGAAGACCTCTGACGCTTTAGTAAAAACTGTCAGGGCGGCTGGTTTGATTCCCTGTCGTATGGCCATCAAGCCCCTGGCCCTGACTAAAGCCCTGCCAGAAAACACGGCCATTCTGGTTGATATGCAGCCGACTGAATTCGATATCGTGGTCATGGTAGAAGGCATCGCTCAGCCCATCCGCACCGTCACTTTCCCCAACGGGGAACTAAGCTGGGAGCAAAAAATCGAATTGATCGCCAGTGATCTGGAGCGCACCATCAAATTTTACGATGCCAATAACGCCGAAAAACCCCTGGAAACCACTGCCATAGTCTATGTCTCTGGCGACCTGATTGGCAAGCCTGAATTGCAAACAGCTCTGGCTAACAGAACTGTACGTAAAGTGATACCTCTGACTACTAAATTGAAAGGCTCGGAACAGATGGACAGCGGGCGCTACATGGTCAACATAGCCATGGCTGTTAATTGCCCGTCTTCGGTAAATTGTAGCACTTTCCCAGCGGCCAATTTAAATGTCCTGCCTGATCCCTATCTGCCCAAACCCATTTCTCTGACCAAGGTCGTCGGGATCCCATCTGCAATTGCTCTGGCAGGTATTGCAATCCCGCTGTTTCTGACCTTTCAAAATACCGCTGCCAACATCTCCGATATGCAGAATAACCTGGATACCACCAATAAAATCGCTAACCTGAAAACCCTGCAAAAACAGAGCCTTAAAAAGACCGTCACTGAACTGGAAAAAGAAGTCACTCTCACCAAAACGAACTTCGATACTCTACAGCGCTCGGTGGACTCCCTGGCAACCCAGCAGGAGATCGTCAACGGCGACCTGGCGGTTGCTCTGGGCTGGCCGGGTCTCGATATTAAGCTGAACAATATCGGGGAATCCGGGGGGAATATGCTCATCCATGGCACTTCTCCCAGTGAAAGCAACGTTCTCCAATATGCCAGATATCTGGATGACACCAAACGATTCTCTTCGACCACGGTCACTTCTTTTCAGGTGTCTGATTCTCTAATGGCTCAGGACTCCTCTAATTACATCGGCTTTACCATTTCATTACAGAGAAAAGGGAAATAAATATGGATGTAATCGCTTTGGTACTTCTTGCAAAAAGGCGCGGTGCTTCGGACCTGCACTTATCGGTGGGTAGCCCTTCCATGCTCAGGTTGCACGGTGAACTGGTGCCGGCCGAAAACGATGTTCTCTTAACCGCACAGGATATGGAAGAAGCCTTCGCCCAGCTCACTTCTGATGTAGAAAGGGCAAAGTTTAAAAAAGAGCGGGAACTGGACTTCGGATTTTCCGTGCAGAATCTGGTGCGCATACGCTGTAATGCGGCCTGGCAGCGCGGCACTATCAGCCTGGCCTTACGCTTGATCGCCAATATCATTCCAAACATTGACACGCTCAATATTCCCAGGTTATGCAAAGATCTCATCCTTAAACCCCGCGGTCTGCTCGTCGTCAGCGGCCCCACCGGCAGCGGCAAATCCACCTCTTTGGCCGCCATGATTGACTATCTGAATAATACCGCCCGCCGCCGGGTGGTCACTATCGAAGACCCCATCGAATACATATACACCAGTCATAAATGCAATATCACCCAGAGGGAATTAGGAGACGATACCCACTCCTTTGCAGAAGCCCTCAGGCATGTTTTGCGCCAGGACCCGGACGTTATCCTGGTAGGTGAAATGCGTGATCTGGAAACCGCCTCTGCTGCCCTGACTATCGCCGAAACCGGCCACCTGGTACTCACCACCGGCCACGCCCCCAGCACCTACCAGGCTGTCGAGCGTATTATTGATATGTTCCCACCCGATGAAAGACAACTCGCCCAAACCCGCCTGGCCTCCCTGCTGATAGGCATAATGTGCCAGGCCCTGGTCCCCAAAACGGACGGCCACGGGCGCGCTCCGGCCGTAGAAATCATGCTGGCCAATTCAGCCGTGCGCAACCTCATCCGTGAAGGCAAAATCCATCAACTGCCCAATGCCATCCGTACTCATGCCAAACTGGGTATGCAACTTCTGGACCAGGCTCTGGTGGCCCTGCACCGCAATGGCGTCATTAGCCGGGACAATGTCTATGCTTATTGCAACGATCACGATGAGGTTGAAAAACTGATCGCTAGCGCCGATGACAGGGATCCGGTTGTGGCAGATCTGCGTTAGGTCCTGCCATAATAGCAAAACATTCGTCTAATTTGACTTGAAAATACATTTTCGCTACCATACTAAAGCAAAGGGTAGATAAAATGCCTTTGCCTGTAATCTACCTGAATTATTATCAGCAGCAACAGTTATAACAAACAGTATGGCGTTGAGAAATGGCAATTGATCAGTCGAGAATAGACCGATGATAAGCGTGGTAGTTCCGGCCCACAACGAGGGTAAGCTCATCCAGGCCGCTCTCGAGTCATTAAAAAAACAGGATTATAAGGGCGATTTTGAGGTTATCGTCGTTGATAATGCCAGTATAGACAATACTGCTGAAATAGCCTGCCGTATGGGAGCCAAAGTGATCGCCTGCCCTCGAAAAGGCGTGGCTTATGCCAGGCAGGCCGGCGCCGACGCCGCTCAGGGGCCCATCATAGTCCAGGCAGATGCTGATACGCTTTATCCTGAATGGTGGCTGAGCCGTATTCAGAAACAATTTGACAGACACCCCAAAGCTGCCGCAGTGGCCGGCACCTTTATCTACGCTACGCCTCCCTGGTGGGCTTTTGCCGAATACTTTTTACGCAGCTTTTTTGGGATTATTTCTTCTTTACTTGTCGGAAGACCTTTAATTATTTCCGGTGCGAATTTTGCCTTTTATAAAAAGGCCTTAACTCAAATCGGGGGATATAATCCGTATGCCTACTCTTCGGATCAAATTGATATTTCCTCACGGCTGAGCAAGGTTGGCAAAATTATCTACGATTGGAGATCTAATTGCGCCACCTCCAACCGTTCAGTTGCTAAACCGCTGGGTACTATAATATTTGACCTTTTTAAACATTTGAGTTCTTTTGCCAGGCATATTTTTGATGTCTTTGAGGTGCCTTTTAAAAAAGGATTCAAAAAGCCCATATTCACACCAAATTATATCAAGTTCGCTATCCCGATCATTTTGATTGGCATTCTCTGTTATGGATATTATATCCCTGCTTCACCCGTGTTCGGGAAAGTATATTCTCGTGCTGCTACCTCTGACAAGGTAATTGCTCTCACTTTCGATGATGGCCCCAATGAACCCTATACTTCAGAAATACTGGATCTACTTGAAAATTACAATGTCCCGGCAACCTTTTTCCTGGTCGGAGCCAACGTTCAGCTTTATCCGGAAACTGCCCGGCGCATATTATCCGATGGCGATATTATTGGAAATCATTCTTTCTCTCATAACGCTAATCATGCTCTGGGCCTAGACCCGGAGAAGGATATTTCTGCAGCCCAGAAAGCTATATACAGCGTCACCGGCGTGGAACCGCATTTATATCGTCCACCCCACGGCAGAAAAACACCCTGGGAGTTGCAGGATATAAAGAAAGACGGTTATGTGGAAATTCTCTGGAATATTTCTACCGGTGAGCTAAGCGGGCATACCCCGGAGTTTATGGCCGATCAAATAATTTCCAAAGCCAAACCAGGTGGAATTATACTCCTGCATGATGGCTATGGAACACTTCACAATTCCGGTCGGGCCGATAAAAGCGCGACTGTAAAAATGTTGCCCATCATTATTCAACATCTTGAGGAAGAAGGTTACACTTTGGTCACCATTCCAGAGTTGTTGAATGTCCCCGCTTATAATCAGGCCGCCAAATGATCTGGTCGGATTTCCTGAATCAGGTCCTGGAAATCACCAGCCATTTCAATATTAAAATTGCCGTTATACTTTTCCTGTTCTGCACACTTGGTGAAATGGGCATGTCTTTCCCTTATGTCCTGGAAACCATCTGGCTATTAGCCGGTTACAATTTGGCCCATCACTCGCTGAGCCTTTCCGATCTGTTGTTGATATGGTGCGTCGCTCAAGCCGGCCGACAAACCGGCTCTGCCGTTCTGTACCACACCGGCGTCCTCAGCATGATCCCCTTAAAAAAGTTCTACAAGAAATTTATTGAACCCAGAATGCCCAAAAGACAGTTTATACCCTCAGGCATTACCAAACATATCGCCGATCCCTCGCCTTTGACAGTGGCCATGGGACGCCTGACGGGTTTAAGAATCCCAATGGCTCTAGCCATGAGCGCTAAAAAGAAGCTATTTCAATTAGCTCTCGGCGTAGTTATTTCCAGTATTATCTGGGACGGGATTTATATCGTAATCGGCGTTACCGTGGGGAAAGTAGTAAAGACCGAAAACATTGTATTGTTTACCGTGGGCGGTTTAACCGCATTGTATATTCTTGTCCTGACGGTACGTTATTTGAAGCAAAAGCGTTCTTCTCGGGCTAAACCCGCCCAGATCTGATCTATAAACCGTCTATACCTGGCCCGCTTTATTACAGAGTGTCTTCTTATCCATAACCGCGTATTTGATTTGAAAAGACTTTAAGTTGATTTCAAACTCTGTTCAACTAAAAAAGGCGGATAGTAAAAACCATCCGCCTTTTTATCCAATACTTACATGTTCTTTAGTTCTTGGCTTTGGCCGCCACCATGCCCTTTCCAGTAGCCGCATTCATTTGTCTCTTCTGCCAGGCCAACAGCAGTTCAGGGGAAAGGAAAGTAGAGGTGTACACACCAGAAATGACACCTATCATCAAGACAATAACAAAGTTCTGAATTGTTGAGCCCACAAAAAGAGCCAGAACAACCAGGGTAATCAGAGCTGTCAGGCTGGAATTGAAAGACCGTCCCAGCGTCTCGATTATGCTCAAATTGACCACTTCTTCAAAGTCTTTGCTGAAGCCCTTGCCCATGTTTTCTCTAATTCTATCGAATACAATAATGGTGTTGTTAATACTGAAACCCAAAACAGCCAGCAGGCCGGCCACGAACATCAGGTCTATTTCCCAACCGCGGATCAATCCCAGGATCGAATACACGCCCAAAACGATCAGGATATCGAAAGCCAGACCGATCACGGCACAAATACCGTAACGAAACGGATTGGGCATTTTGCGGAAAGCAAAGGCTATGTAAAGCAGCATCGCTCCAATTGCTATAGCCACAGCAATGGTCGCATTGGTTTTCTGTTCACCAGCAACAAT
>CAITCX010000526.1 GCA_903890885.1 uncultured Dehalococcoidia bacterium | reverse complement strand
GTATGAAAGACGTTCACCCCACCATCTGAGTACAGGAGAAAAAAAACGCATAGCTATAGCAACTGTACTTTCGATGCAGCCTGAAATTCTTGCTCTCGACGAGCCAACCAGCAGCCTTGACCCACGCGCCAAATGGGCGCTTATAGGTCTTCTCAAAAACCTGCCTTTGACTAGCATTATTGCAACTCATGATCTGGAGGTTGTATCAGCATTATGCTCCCGCACGATAATATTAGAAAAGGGTGTAATAATAGCTGATAGTCCGACGGGGGCAATACTGGCAGATAAGGCCCTTTTAGTCTCTCACGGACTGGCGGCACCGGAGAACAATTAAAGAAGTTTAAAAGTTTGGGGCTCCAATTCGAGGCTAATATCCAATGCCTTATAAGAATGCGTCAAAGCCCCTATTGAGATGAAATCTACACCGGTTTCAGCCACAGAGCGTACATTTTTTAGGGTTACACCGCCCGACGCTTCAACTTCAGCTCGACCTGCAATCAATTCCACCGCCTTGGTCATCTCCATCATAGACATATTGTCCAGCATGACGATGTCCGCACCAGCCTCAACGGCATCCAGCGCTTCCTGCAGAGTAGTAGCTTCGGCTTCAACAATTACCCCTTCAGGAGCCTTGTGTCTGGCTTTTGTCACGATGTCTTTATAATTCATGCCCAGAGCCCGCAAAGCAGCGAAATGGTTGTCTTTTATTAATATTGCATCATACAAGTCCATACGATGGTTTCTGCCTCCACCCATGCGAACAGCATATTTTTCCAAAGCTCGCAGGACGGGTGTAGTCTTGCGGGTATCGGCAATATCTACAAACAGGTCGTGAGTTTTTTCCACATATTCGGCGGTAACAGTAGCGATACCGCTTAACCGTTGTAAGAAGTTAAGAGCAACTCTCTCAGCCTTAAGTAAGCTTCGAACATTACCGGCCATTACCATAGGAACATCGCCGTTTTTAACAGTGCTCCCATCCTGAATTTGTATCACCACACTTAAAGTGGGATCAACTTGATGGAAGACCCGCTCCACCACCTGAGTTCCGGCAACCACGCCTTTTTCTTTAACCAGCATGTAAGCCCGCCCCTTTAAATCGGATGAAATCAAAATCTCGCTGGTGATATCGCCCTTACCGACATCCTCTGCCAGCGCAATTTCGACGATTTTATCTACGTAATCAATCGGCAACCCTGCGGATTGTTTTTCTTTCTCAATTTCCACTATACAGCGGAGACCGTCCTTTTTCAGACTTGCAACAGATGGACATCTTTCTTTGCATCTATAATATCATGACTTGAATAGATAGAAAAGGTATGAGTGAATATCCGTGGATTTTTCAATTTGAGTATGTTACAAAAACTGAGTATCAACGACGAATGAAAATTATATGTTTTTCCCAATCTTTGGAATGATCGGGAAAATCCGACCTGAAATGAGCACCGCGGCTTTCCTCTCTGATCAAAGCAGCTTCAGCCACCAATCTACCCGTTAAAACCAAATTATTCAACTCATAAGTCGGCCGGTCAGTAGTTTCAGGTAAACACGCCTGCCAGGACGATAATGTATCTGTTGCCAGTATTAAACCTTCTCTATCCCTAATAATACCCACTTTGTTCCACATAATATCCTGCAGAGCCCTTAAACTCACTGGTAATTTAGCAACTGCAGTCTTCCTATCCGGCAGAGAGGTATTTACAGATGGACTATTTACTGACCCAGTTTTCGGCCCTGATTGAAAAATTTTTTCGATTATACGCTTGCTGAAAATCAGGACTTCCAGCATGGAATTAGAGGCTAAACGGTTGGCCCCGTGCACACCGGTACAGGCTACTTCTCCGGTAGCAAAGAGACCGGCGATATTAGTCTCACCCCAGTTATTGGTCTTGACACCGCCGATCATATAATGGGCGGCTGGGGCGACAGGAATCAAACCTCTGGTTATATCCAAACCGCGATCATAACAATACTTGTAGATATTAGGAAAACGGGTGGTCACTACATTAGGAGAAAGGTGCCGGACATCCAGAAAAACCCTGTCTGCGCCGGTCTTACGCATTTCAAATAAGATACTACGGGCAACTACATCCCTGGATGCCAGTTCAGCATCCGGAGTATAGTCCTTCATGAAAGCATAGCCTTCTACGTTGCGTAAAATGCCGCCTTCTCCCCTAACCGCTTCAGATATTAAAAATGGTGCTACGCCCGGAATGCGCAAACCGGTGGGGTGAAACTGGTAAAACTCCATGTCTGTTAATTCTGCTCCAGCCTTATAGGCCAGGAGCACGCCATCGCCTGTGGCTACATCCGGATTGGTAGTATATTTGAATAAATTACCGGCACCACCAGTAGCCAGTACCAGAAATCGACCTTCGAACTCCAACACCGATCCCATGCGTAAATCCAGGGCACGTACACCTGTTACATTTCCGTTCTTAACAAGGATATCCGTAACAAGGCAATATTCCAGTACCTTGATATCATGCTTACGTTCTCTGACCCGACTGCTGAGAGTGGCTTCAATATAGGCACCGGTAGCATCTCCGCCGGCATGTAATATCCTGGGAACGCTGTGAGCAGCCTCCATAGTCAGAGCTATAGCACCATTGGTGGTATCAAAAGGTACCCCGAAATTAACCAGGTCTGAGATGCGATCAGGGGCTTCCGAAGACAGAATGTGAGCAGCTTCAGTATCTACCAGACCGTCGCCAGCTTTTACTGTGTCTTTGTAATGCAAATCAGCGGAGTCATTAGAACCTATAGAGGCAGCAATACCGCCCTGGGCATACTTGGTGTTACAGTCATCGATGGTACCCTTGGTAATGATAAGTACATTACCATGTTCACATGCCAATAAAGCCGTATATAAACCGGCTATACCGCTACCTATGATAATGAAAGAATAACTAGCCATACTTATTTTTAAGTATATAATCAGGCGGAGCTAGAAAATAAATAATTGCATGAAATAAAGAAGAATACCCTTTTTTCAAGAAAGAATAATTATAGAACATGCGATATGAAGGGCAATCTAATAAATACTACTTGTCTGAGATCTTATATCTGGCCTTACCATCGTCATACAGATCTTTTCCATAAATATCATTAATGACAGTCACTGGAAAATCTTCAACTTCCAGTTTTCGTACGGCCTCCGCACCCAGTTCTTCGTAAGCCACAATTTCTGACTTCTTGATGCTCTTAGCTATAAGTGCCCCTGCCCCACCAATGGCGGCAAAGTAGACGGCTTTATTTTTAACCATAGCTTCTTTAACTGGTTTGGCCCGATTGCCTTTACCGATCATGCCCTTGAGGCCTTCCTGCATCAGGCGGGGAGCATAGCTATCCATCCGTCCGCTGGTAGTCGGTCCAGCGGCGCCGATGACCTGCCCCGGTTTAGCCGGAGATGGTCCCATGTAGTAAACTGTTTGTCCTTTGATGCCGAAGGGTAAAGGTTGTCCCTTGTCCAGGGTTTCAACCAATCTTTTATGAGCTGCATCACGTGCAACATATAACACGCCGCTTAACATTACATTATCTCCGGCATGCAGATCTTTTATAGTTTCTTCAGTTAACGGCAGGCTAATCTTTTTTAACATAAAGGCCTCCTCAGGAATACTGATTGTTACGTATACTATTTCTTTTTATTTTTTTGCCGTGAAAGGCGGCACCTGTACCTTAGGCTTGGTCTCCTTCGGTTCAGGATATATCGCTATCGGTTTCTCTTTCTTCTCTCCGCTCAATGCCTGTTTGGCCATCTTATTCTTGAGTAATTGAATGGCCAGACCCGGATCAACGCCCTTCGGACAAACTTCCGAACACGCCCCGGCTAAATGGCAGCGCCAAGCACCGTGATTTGATTCGGTTATCTTTAATCTGGCTGCTGAGCCCGCATCCCTGCTGTCAGCGCAATAACGATAAGCTTGACCCAGAGCTTGAGGTCCCAAAAATTTAGCATCGGACGCCGACGTAGGACAGGCCGCAATACACATGCCACACTTGATACAATAAGAGAATTGCTCGTACTCTTCTACTTGATCAGGAGTCTGCACGTATTCATGTGTTAAATTGGTCTCTTCTGCTTTGTTCTGCTGAACAATATAAGGTCTGATAGATTTATGTTTCTCAAACATGGGCTGCAGATCCACAGCCAGATCCTTAATAATAGGAGAGTTTGGTAGAGGTTTAACCGTGATTACTGCGCTCTCCAATTCAGCTATCTGCGTATGACAGGCGAGCCTGGGATAGTTATTAATAAACATTCCGCAGGAACCGCAAATACCCATACGGCAGGAAGTCCTGAAAGCCAGAGTGCTGTCCAGGTTCTCTTTAATAAAAATTAATCCGTCCAGTATCGTCATACCACGCCTGGTCTGCACGGTAAACTCCTGCATATGGGGCTGTTTGTCTTTTTCAGGATCATATCTTTGAACTATATAGGTTACTGATGTCGCGTT
>CAITCX010000525.1 GCA_903890885.1 uncultured Dehalococcoidia bacterium | reverse complement strand
GCTTTATCTATACTGAGGTTGTTGAAAGTAGCCATACCATTGGCCGCATTGATCGTTTTGGTACCAGATAATGTGCCGCTGGATGGATTGGTACTGATAGCCACGGTTATTGACGCGCTGGAAGTGGTCACGGTATTGCCGCTGGCATCCTGGACTGCCACCGTAACCGCAGGACTAATTGACGCCGCCGCCAAGGTATTGCTGGGTTGTTGCACGAAGGCCAACTTGCTGGCTGCTCCAGCCGTGACTTCAATCCCGCTTTGAGTTCCTGTAATAGAATTGGTGTCGGTAGCTGTGATTGACTGCGTCCCCGCAGTATTTAAAGTGGCGCTAAATGTTTTGGTCCCATGGTCGCTGCTTGTGAAAGTGTAGTTGCCCGGCAGCACCGCCTGGATGTCGCTGCTGGTAAAATGTACAGTTCCGGTATAGCCTGTTGCCGTGCTGGAACCATTTTTGGCAGTGACAGTGAAGTTGTGAGATGTTCCGGCTGTTGTCGCCGGATACCCGGATACAATAAAATTACTGGCTGAATTAATCGTAATTGTCAGGCGCCTGGTGGTTGTCGCTCCAGTATGATCCTGAGCTTGAACTGTAAAATTGAAAGTATCGGCTGAAGTTGGCGTTCCTGAGATAATCCCTGTAACCGCGTCAAGGGATAATCCGTCAGGCAATGAACCCAAAGAATATGTCCAGGTATAGGGCGCAGTGCCACCTCCAGCTTGAAGGACTTGTGTATAAGAGTTTCCAACAGTTCCGTCAGGCAGCGATGTGTTAATGACGGCCAACCCCAGTTTCGCTATGCGCGCCAGTACGTTAAAACTCCTTGTTACCGAATCCTGTCCGACAGTTGAGGTAATTGTGACTTTATTGGTGGCAGTGTTAGACCCTGTTTCATAATTAATTGAAGAGATATCGGAAGCAATCAGCGAAGGGGCATTGCTGTTTACTTTTCGTAATAGTTTTCCGTCGGCAGATATTGTATAGATAACGGTAGTGTCATTGGATGAGGCCACTGATTGTAATAATGTAATATTGTCGCCACTCGTTTTATTATCAAGATAAACGCTTTCAGGCAGGGCATCGGCATCGGCCGACTGGAAATCCCGCACAAACCAGTTGCCAGCAATATCCAGGCTGCGTATGGCTGATTCGGTATCGATGTTAGTTGTGCTGATATTCATCAATTGGAAAATACCCGTTGACATGGTCACCGAGATAATTGCGACTATGCCAATAGAGACCAGCATTTCAATCAGGGTAAAACCCTGTCGATTGTTGGCAAAGCAGATCAATCTGTCCAAAAATTGCTTCATCTGTCTACCTTGAAATCGGCTAGGCGGAAAATTTCCTCATTATTGTATTGCACTATTACGGTTACCTTTTGAATACCGGGATCGGTAGGGTTCGTTTGATTGTATACTGGTTTGTTATAAGACGAAGTAGGTGTTGGTTTGATATTCCATGGCAAACCGTAGATTTTCCCTGCCTCCGCACCACCGGTTTTGTTGTCAGAATAGATTTGATAACCATCAGGGATTGAGATAGAAGTTAAAACTGAAGAATATTCGGCCATTTTATCTGCGTCGGTATCGCCAACAATTTGATATTCCGTCGCATTTCCCTTAACAGTTTCCATTATGCTATTCGCCAGGCTGACCGCCGTTGTCCTCATGTCCGATTGCACCCTGGACTGAGTGGCTGCTGCCAACGCCAGGAGGCCGATTGTGCCCACTACAGCCAGCATAAAGACCGCCACCAGCACCTCCACCAGCGTAAAACCGTGTTGGCCGCGCCAAAATCTCTTGGTCGGCCGGTTGCTGCCTTGGCTGGGTCCTCTTTTCCCTTCTTTGCCCTGCTTTTTCATGTTTTGCAAACTAAATATTTTTATAAAGTTCTTTATATTAAATTCTGTCCTCTCCGCTCCAGCCCTTTCAACTGCCTATCCTGCTCAGGGCTTCCTCGGAGTGCATGCGGCTGGCGCATTCTTCGTATGTGATCAGCCTGCGCCGGTAGAGTTCCATCAGCGCCTGGTCCAGCGTCTGCATGCCCGTTCCCTGTCCGGCATGCATGAAATTGGTCATCTGGTAGCTCTTACCTTCCCGTATCAGGTTGCGGATGGCCGGGGTGGCGATCAGCACTTCCACGGCCGGGATCAGCCCGCTCCCGTCGGCCCGGGGCAGCAGGTTCTGGTATAGTATCCCCTGTAATGTGGTCGAGAGCTGCAGCCGTACCTGCGTGTGCTGGTAGGACGGAAAAGCATCTATAAAGCGGTCGATGGCTTGGTAGGCACTGGGCGTGTGCAGCGTGGTCAATACCAGGTGGCCGGTCTCGGCTGCCGTCAGCGCGATGGCCATGGTCTCCATGTCCCGCATTTCTCCCACCAGTATCACGTCCGGGTCCTGCCGCATAACGTGTTTAAGGGCGCTGGCAAAAGACTGCGTGTCTATGCCCACCTCTCTCTGCGAGAAGGTGCACAGGCCGTCCGAGTGTAAAAATTCCACCGGGTCCTCGATGGTGATGATGTTGCGTTTTACTTCTTTATTCATATAATCCAGCATGGCCGCCAGCGTAGTGCTCTTGCCGCAGCCGGTGGGGCCGGTCAGGACCACCAGTCCGTTCCGCTTGATGGCCAGCTCTTTGCAGATGGGCGGCAGCCCCAGCTCTTCCAGGTTGGGCACGTTGGTGCGCACACAGCGGAAAACCAGTCCCACCGTGCCCAATTGCTGGTAGGCGTTGACGCGGAAGCGCCCGATCTGCTCGACCTCATAAGAAAAATCCAGTTCCTTATTGTGGTTAAAGGTCTGCGCCTGCTCCTTGTTGGTGATCTCATGCAAGAACCGCCGCGTGTCTTCAGCGCTGCAAACCGGGAACCCCGCTTCAGACACCAGTTGCCGGTTGATGCGCAAAACCGGCAGGGTTCCTGCCTTGATGTGCGTGTCCGAGGCACCCAATTTGACGGCTGCCTGCAGGATTTCATGGATGTTCGGTTCGGAAGTCATCGCGCTCCTTTTTGAGTTTTAAGTCTTAAGTCTTAAGTGTTAAGTATTTGTAATTAGGTCAATCCTAAATCATGTACGAGTATTATGTATTAGTAATTTGGTGTTTATATCATAAATCCTGAATCATTAATCCCGTCACCCGGTCCTACTTCTTCCTAATCTCCAGGTTAAACGTCACCGCCTGTGTTGCAGGCTCGATGGAAACCACCTTGGCATCTGCCGCGGCCTGGGTGGAAGCCGCTTTGGCTTCTGGTGCGGGTTGGATGGAAACCACCCGGGCTTCCGCCACCTGATTGTCCCCGCCCAGCCAACTGGCGATCTGGAAGACATCCTCTTTGGTGGCCGCTTGCCCGCTCACCGTCATGCTGGTTTTAGTGGTATTGACGGTTTTATAAATGGCCCTGTCCGGCAGGGCTGTCATGACTATTTTAACGTCGTGGACGCCGTCGATGCCTGCGCCGGCGAAGTATTGCTGGGCGGCCGTCAAGGCCTCCAGGTCAGCCTTGAGTTTTTGCAGGTTTTCGCTGCCGGCTTTCTGGGCTGCCAGGTCGTCCTGATTAGTCTTTTGCAGCACTAGCAGTTTTACCGCGGCGGCGTCACTCTCCCTGTTCAGCACATTCAGCCGCTGGCTGGCCTCCTGCCGCATGTTGAAAGCAAAGTACAACAGGCTCAATAACAGTATGGCCGAGAGCACGGCCGCGGTCTGCGATACATTGACGCGCAGTCCCGGTCTTATCAGGTTGGCCAGCAGGTTGAAGTCCAGGTCCTGGTAGGGCTGTTCTCTCTGGCTGTCCAATACCTTTTTCAAAGGCGATTTCTTTAAAACCAGCCCCAGGTTGGCGGCGCACAGGGCCGTCACCATGTCCGGCGGCAGGGTGAGCGGCGCTTCCAGCGCCACCACTGTATGTCCGGAGGCTTCGCTGAGCCTCTTTAATATCACTTTGTCGGTGGCCATCTCGCCCGATACGGTCAGCGGCATCTCGGCCGCCAGCGGGCTTTCCGGGTAATCGCGGTTGTAGGATTTGAGAGTCTTGTCCAGGCCGCTCACCAGCTCGTTGGTTATGCGGTTCTGGTCCCCGCCGGTATTGGCCAGCGGGTAAGAAAAGAGGGTTTTAACCATCCCTTCGGCTACGATGACGATGTCTATGTACTTGTTTTCCAGGCTTATCAGGATGGCATTCTGGGTGGAGGCCAGCCTGGCCAGGGCCAGGGGTTTGATGTCCAGGTCGTACAGCTTAATGCGGGCGTTGTCCAGGGCTTTGACCAGGGGTCGCACAGCCACTTTGGGCACGGCCGCCACGAAGTAGTCCGCTTCTTTCTTATCAGCGTGCCGTTCGATGAGTTGCCAAAAAATAAACATATCCGGTTCGTTGATCGACATTTCCTTGCGGGCCGCCCGCTCGATGGATTCCTGGCTGATCGCCCCGCCGCTGAGCGGCATAGAGATGGTGCGGTAGTTAAAAGGCAGTCCCGTTATGGTGACAGCCACCCGTTTCCTGGGCAGTTCCAGAGACGTAAAAAGGTCCTCGAGTACCAGGCTCAGCTTCTGCGGCTCCAGGATGATTCCGTCTTTGAGTATACCCGCCGGCAGAGGTACCGAACCCCACTGTACAATCTGGTCCTGCTGGATGCACAGGGCGCGCACGTCGCCGGGCGTGATGTCTACGGCTACGTACTTTCCGCTGAATTTGAGGGCAGCCCGGTTCAGCCAACCGGACAGCCCCCGCGCTATTTTGTTCCCAGTATTATTCAACATTTTCCTTCCTTACCTGGCGTAGATCGTTATATTTAACGCGGCGCTGGAATCCTGGTCAGAGGCTCCCCTCGTCAGCAGCAGGCTTTCCACCTTGAGCGTCGGGTAAAGCTGGCTTTGCAGCTCCTGGACGCAATCGATCAGGTGCGTCTCTGTGCCCTTAAGGTTCAGAGTCATTTTAAATACCGAGTAAGTGCGCTGCTGCAGAACCAGCGGTGTCCAGGCGTTGGCGCTGATCGGGATGGCCGTCACGCTGTGCTTGTCGCATAGTGCCAGGATATCTTGCAGGATGTCGTTAGAGTTCAGGCGGGACGGCAGTTCCAGTCCGGCCGCGGCGGCGGCTTCCTTGAGGCTGGCCTGGCTGGCGGCGTTGTCGGCGTTCTGGCTTTCCAGTGCCTCGTTTTGCTGGTTCAACTGGTTGATGCGGTTGTTGCTGGCGGCCAGCCTGGTTGAAGCGGCCTCGGCCAGGGCGCTCTGGTCCTGGTATCCTTTAAATAAAAATCCCAGCACGGCCAGGGCTGCCACTAACAAAACCACCGCTATGCTTTTAATATGCATTTAAATATGCTCCCTTTTTCTACTTGATCTGGTTCATCATGCCGTAGATGGTGCTGATCATGGTCACGGCGATAAAGCCCACACCGGCGGCCAGTACGATAATAAGAGTAGGCTCGATGAGGCCCGTTAAACGGTCTATCTTGCGGGTGGTTTTGGCTTCGTAGTAGTCCGCTACCGTGCTCAGGGAGTTCTCCAGCGTGCCCGAGCTTTCTCCCACCGCGATCATTTCGGTCAGGAATTTGGGGAAGACCGGGTCGGCATTGATGGCCGCAGAGAAGGTCTGCCCCTGCACCAGCTTGCTGCGCACGTCCGCCAGACTCTCGCGCAGGTGGGTGTTGGAGATGCCGCGCGTGATGATGTTCATGGCATCCGGCAGCAGGACCCCGGCTTTCAATAAATTGGAGGCGCTACGGCTGAAGCGGGCCGTGTTGTCCCACAGGATGACCTGCCCGATCAGCGGCATTTTAAGCAAAAAATCGTCCAGGTAACGCTTTCCGGCTGGACGCCGCGCCAGCAGTACTGTTCCGCCGATCAGCACGATCAGGATAAACAGCACATGGAACTTGTAGGCGTTAGCGAAATCACTGATATTGACCAAAAGCTGGGCCGAGGCCGGCAGCGTAGACCCGAACTGCGTAAAGACCTTGGTCAGCCTGGGCAGCACGAAAGAGACCAATATAAAGATGACCACCACGGCCAGGGCTACCACGATAGCCGGCTGGACCAGGGCCTGCTGGATGCGGGCGCGCGTTTCCACCTGCTGTTTGATCTCCCTGGCGATCTGGTGCAGTCCGTCGTCCAGCGTGCCGGACTTCTCGTTGGATTCTATCATGCTGACGTAGGTCTGGTTAAATACCTGTGGGTGGGCAGCCATGGCCTGGTGCAGCGGTATGCCGGCTCTCAGGTCGGCGGCCATCTTGCCCACGATCACTTTTAAGTTACGCTCGGTAGCCTGCTTCTCGAGCTGCCCCAGCGCCTTTTGCAGGCTCAGTCCGGCTGTGATCATGATACCCAGTTCGTTGGTGAAATCCAGCAGGGCCTGCTTGTTGATCTGGGGGCTGCCCAGCACCAGCTTGCGCCAGTCGTAAGGCTTGCCGGCCGCTTTGAGGCGCAGGATGCGCTCAAACCCGGCCTGGTATAACATCGCCTCGGCATTTTCTTCAGAGACACCTTCAATGGTGCCCCGCACCATCATCTTGTCCTTGTTATAGGCCTCGTATCGGTACAGCATTTCCTCACCCGGTTATTTTTATCTTGTAATTTGTAATTTGGTATTTGGTTCTTGTTTGGTGCTTGTATCTTGGTATTTGTAATTTGGTATTTATCCCAAACTTAAAACTTAAAACTTATAACTCGCAATTCGATAATACTGTGCGGCTAGTAGATAGTAAAGGTGCTGCGCAGTACTTCATTGATGGTGGTAACACCCATTTTGGCCTTTAAGATGCCGTCCCGCTGCATGCTAAGCATGCCTTCCTGGAGGGCGGCGGCCTTCACTTCGTCCGCGCTGGCGTTTTTGAGTACCAGGCGGCGCAGGTTTTCGCTCATCACCATCAGTTCCGAAAGGGCCACCCTGCCGCGGTAACCCGTATTGGCGCACATGGTGCAGCCTTTGCCCACGCTTACCTTGGCTGGCACTTCGCCGAGCTCTTTCTGGAAGGCTGCCTCTTCCTCGGGGGAGGGATTGACCGTGGTTTTGCAGTAGGTGCAGATGCGCCTCACCATTCTCTGGGCCAGGGCTGCCACCAGCGTAGGTGACAGCAGCACCGGTTCGATGCCCAGGTCTATTAGCCTGAACAGTATGCTTATAGCGTCATTGGCATGGATGGTGGCCATCACCAGACGTCCGGTCAGCGAAGCCTGCGTCACGATGTCGGCGGTGTCTTTATCGCGGATTTCTCCTACCAGCACCACGTCTGGGTCGTGCCTGAGTATGGTGCGCAGTCCGCTGGCAAAGGTGATACCGGCCTTGGCATTGATCTGGGTCTGGTTGATATTTTTAAATTCATATTCCACGGGATCTTCCACCGTGATGATGTTCTGGGTGCTGCGGTTGAAGGTGTTCAAAGAGGCATACAGCGTGGTGGTCTTGCCTGAACCCGTGGGTCCGCCCACCAGTATGGTCCCGAAGGGGCTTTTGAGCACGCGGCGGTATTTTTCCAGCTGCTCGGGCAGGAAGCCCACTTCTTCCAGCGAGAGCGGGCTCAGGGTTTTGTCCAGTATGCGCATGCAGACCCTCTCTCCGTGCGTGGTCAGCATGGTGGCTACCCGGATGTCTACGTCTTTCTGGCTGACCCGCGTGGACATCTGCCCGTCCTGCGAACGGCGCTGTTCAGCGATGTTCATCTGGGCCAGGATTTTGATGCGCGAGACCAGCGGCGCGTGCACCGAAATCGGCAGTGAATACATCTCGTTCAGGATGCCGTCGATGCGGAAGCGCACGCGCAGGCTGCCGCCCTGCGGTTCGATGTGGATATCCGAGGCGCGGTCTTTGACGCCCTGTTTTAAAATAAGCTCCAGCGCCTGGGCAATAGGGGTCTGCTCGTTTAATTCGGCAGCCTCTTCTTTAAGGCCCGCCGCGGCGGACATCTGCCCCACGCTTTTCTCGATTTCCTGGCTGGCCCGGTAGTACATATCGATGGCGTTTAAAATATCGGTTGGGAAGGCCAGCACGATGCGCACCCGCTTGCCGGTCCGTGTGGCGATGTCCCGCACGGTGTGGATGTCGTCCGGGTAGGCCATGGCCAGTATCAGGTTGTCTTCCTCTAACTCCAGCGGTATCACCGTGGCTTTGCGGGCGATTTCCTCCGGGACCATTTGCAGTACATCGGGGTCGATCTTCTGGTCCTTAAGTTCCACCACGGGCACGTTGGACTGCAAGCTGACGGCCGAGAGGATGTCTTCAGACGACACCAGGCCTTCTTTGATCAACGCTTCGCCCAGCCGTCCGCCCTGGCTATGCTGGATAGCCAGCACCCGCTCCAGGTCGGCGGGCTCGATGAGTTTTTTAGCGATCAGCAGTTCACCCAATTTCTTCCTGGAGAAGCGGGTCAGCCCTGGGCCGGCCGCGGCGCTCTCATCGGAAAACTTGGGATTTTTCTTCAATTGAATCATGGTAGGCCTTTACTCCAAAATAATTGACTATCTTTTTAACTATAATTTATCGAAAGCAGTTGTACAATGAATTATTCGTACTATGACCAAAGTACCCCGGCAGGCGGGGAAAGTTTCCGCGCTCCAGGGTATGATTAATTATTTATTTAGTTCAGGCCTCAAAGACTGGAGCGGGATGCCTTCCGGCAGAGCCCGCTATTGAGCATCATTAATGTTGCTAGAGAATTTGAATCTCTATTAGGGTGTAAAGCTATTCTGAGTTACGACACCGCCAGAAGTAACTGTATAGATACCTTTAAGGTTGGTAGTGTTATCAGTAAAATAATTGGATACTAAAATATCCGTACCATCGAGTCTGTTAACTCCAGTATCCAAATCCAATCCTTTTTTGAAGTTTCCAGTGCCTGACCAAGCTGAAATAGTTGGCAACTTGGCATCAGCCATGGCTGCAGCAACTGCATTTTGAGTCAGTTTGAGTTCAGCTTGTGCTGCCGCAGTGCTACCGCTACTTATGTATCGCGTAACGTTGGGTACTATAATAGCTGCCAGGATGCCGATGATGGCGATGACCACCAAAAGCTCGATGAGGGTGAAACCGCCTTGTGATTTGGTTACCCGTTTGACTAGTTTGCTCACTTTTTTCTCCTTTTTATTTTTATTTTCGTTTTTGAGTTCTTTCCGCAACAGTTTTCATCAGCTAGATGAATTATTATTAGTGCCCTATTAAAAAAGATTACAGGATATAACGCCATTTCTCACGAAGTCTTCTCTCTTTTACTCAATTTATATTATCCCGCCATTCACAATAAAAAAACTGATATTTGTTGGGTCTTAAATGGGTAAAAAAGCACAATTCAGCCCTTGAGGAAAGATTCACTTAGGGAAGGTGAATGCTCTTTCGGGGTGCCGGAGAGGGTTTAAGTGATCTTGTAATAATAATTTCCACTGGAAGGTTTCGGGAAGAGTTTTTTGACATTATTGGATGCGGGTTAAAAGAATGAAGAGCAGAGTGGCATAAATACCAATGAAGACGGCTATCGTGAAATATGTAGCGATGCCGTAGCCCCAGTATTTCCAGTTGCTGGTGCGTATGGCCAGTTGCTTGCCGCTAGGGATTGCTGCCTGTTCGAATTCTTCGGTCTTGTGGCGGTAGTAGTTTTCCACCTGCAGGCCGTGGAAAACAAAGAAGCCCCAAACCAGACACAGGACCAGCCCGCCGCCGATCAGGGCTGCAATCAGGTTCGTGGGTATTTTGGCCTGGCTGGTGATGGCCAGGCCTGAAACTGCGATGATGATGGTGTTGGCGGTCAGCATGGCAGAGAGCCGGCTGTGTACCTGGTCGCTGCCCAGCTTCATCAGATCGATGGCTGCCCTGAAAGCATTGGTGGCCTTCGTAAAATCTTCAGAATCACTCATTTTAGTCTTCCATACAGGGCGACACATTGCAGGGTGTCACCCTGTTTAAAAACTATTCTTCTGTAATGGTAATAGAGTTAATCACCGGCGCAGTGACGGGTTTGCTTTTTTCCCCGCTGGCGGAGGTAGTGACCGTTACCCCGGCTATCTTTTGTACGACGTCCATCCCTTCCGATACCTTGCCGAATTGGGTGTAATTGGGCATGCTGTTGAGATTGGCTGAACTGGCGCCGGTGCAGATGAAAAACTGGCTGCCGTTGGTATTGGGGCCTGAATTAGCCATAGCCACGATGCCTTCGCCGTAGGGGTACTTGGGCGGCAGCTCATCGGCGAACTTGTAACCGGGTCCCCCCATCCCGGTGCCCTGCGGGTCACCGGTTTGAATCATAAAGGCTTTGATGATGCGGTGGAAGATCACCCCGTCATAAAAATTCTGATGTGAGAGAAAAACAAAATTGTTAACCGTTTTGGGACTATCCTGGGGCAGAAGCTGTATTTTGAAGCTGCCCAGAGTTGTATCTATATTGGCTGTGTATTTTTTAGAAGTGCTGATTTGCATGGCCGGCGCGGTCGTCCATGACCTGACCCTGGCAGCCGGACTGGCAGAGGAAGCCGCAGCGCTGGAAGCTGGTGCGCTCGAGATGGGTGCGCTGGACGTTGCTGCGCTGGACGCCGTGGTGCTCGAGACTGCTTTGCTAAAGGTCTGCGTGACTGCTGTTGTAGTTTGAGAGCTGCAGGCCGCCACTAAAGCTAAAGCCGCCGCCACTATAATCAGGAGGCCGCACATCCCATAAAATTTAATACTTCTTTTCATTGGCTGGAAACTCCTTTCATGTTATATCAGGCCGCTCTGGCCCGTCTTTATATCTCTATAATATCACAGCCTTTGTTCTTGCGCCTAGTCCTTCCGCAATGCCCTTTTAGTTTCTCTGCCTCTTCCGTCCTTCTCCATTTTGGGCCCATCCCCCGGTAAAAAAAGCGGCTGTAGAGTAAATCAGGATAATATGCGCTTGAAGCTCCAGCTTGCCAGAGCGATCATCAGCACGGCGGCAGTCATGATGACCAGGAAATCCAGAGGCAATTTGGACAGGTCGTTGGTGACCAGCAGGCTGCGCATGGCATCGATGGCATAACTCAGTGGATTAACGACAACAATAGCTTTCAGCCAGGAGGGTAGAATGGAAGTCGGGTAGATAGCGTTGCTGGCAAAAAACAGCGGCATGGTGATCGCCTGCCCGATGCCCATTACCCTTTCCCTGGTGCGCACCAGCGAGGCGATAAATATGCTTAAACTGGCAAAGAACGCTCCTAAGAAAACCACGATGATAAGAACCAGCAGCAGGTGCCATGGATTCAACGATATATCCACCCTGATGATAAGGGCCAGTATAAAAATGGCTACCGCCTGTACGATGCCTCTGGCGCCGGCTGCGAAGGCTTTGCCCATCACGATAGCCGAACGCGGCGTGGGTGTCGAAAGCAGCTTGTTAAGCAGGCCCAGGTCACGTTCCCAGACCACGGTGATGCCGTAGAAGATGGCCACAAACATCACCGATTGGGCCAGGACTCCCGGGGTCATAAACTGTAAATAAGTGTAGTTTCCCGTTGGGATGGCCTTCAACCTGGTGAAAGCCTGGCCGAATATCAGCAGCCACAATGCGGGTTGAATGACCCGTATCCAGACCTGGGTCTGGTCATGCAGCAGTTTGCGTACTTCAAACTCTACTAATGTCGCTGTCCGCGAAATATATCTGCCCGCACTTATTTGCATCAGCTTAACCTCCTGATGGTGCGCCTGGTCTGTTTGGCCTGCGTAAAAGAATCCCCCTGTTCGATGCGGGCGCCCGTAAAGTGGAGGAACACGTCATCGAGCGTGGGTTTTTTCAGGGATACCGTTTCAATGACAATGCCGTGGGCATGCAGGCTTGCCAGCAGGTTGGGTATTTGTTTTTCTCCGTCTGCTACTACCAGGTCGATATGGCCGTTGGTTGAATCGGAAATGAGCGAATAGCCCAGCTCCTTCAGTTTTTCAATGAAGCCGGGGGTTTGGGAGCTAATACTGACGATGTCGCCGCCCAGGGATGACTTCAATTCTGCCGGTCGGCCTATGGTCACCATCTTGCCGCGGTCCATTATGCCGATGCGTTCGCACAGGCGGTCTGCCTCCTCCATGTCATGCGTAGTGATAAGAATGGTAGTGCCGAATTCACGCCGCAGCTTCTCGATGTGGTCCCAGATAAATCTGCGCGCGCTGGGGTCAAGGCCGATGCTGGGTTCATCGAGGAACAGTATTTTCGGCCGGTTCACCAGGGTCTGGGCTATTTCCAGCCTGCGCATCATGCCTCCTGAGTACTTGCTGACCATGTCATTGGCCCTGTCGCTGAGGCCCAGGTATTCGAGGGCCTCTTTGATGAGTTTTTCGCGGTTCTGTCTCGGCACGTCATAGAGTTTGGCATACATCAGCATGTTTTCCCACCCTGTGAGTTCTCCATCTACCGATACATCCTGGGGCACGTAGCCGAACATATGCCTGGCCTTGCCCGGGTCTGACAGTGCATTGATTCCCAAAATTCGGATGCTGCCTGACGTGGGCTGGACCAGGGTCAGCAGCATGCGGATGGTGGTCGTCTTGCCGGCTCCATTGGGGCCTAAAAGTCCGAATACTTCCCCTTTCTCGATATTGAAGGAAACATCATCTACGGCCTTTACCCGTGGGTAGGTTTTTACCAGGTTGTGGATCTCTACTGCGTTATCGGCCATTTTCGTCTCCCGGGGCCTTATTACTCGTCCCATCTTTGATCGTATTTTTATACTTTGGCAATTTGTCTTTTGGTGACGCAAACAAAGGGTAAAGGGCTTGGATGGCACTGGCTATGCCAGCTTGCTGTTCGCCTGAAAGCCCGGACAGTATCTCGCAGAAATGCGACTCGGCAGTGTGCCGTGTGCGCATGAGCGCTTCTGTTCCGCCGGGACTAAGGCTCAGCCTGATGCAGCGTCTGTCCTCGGGGGATTGATTTCTGATAATCAGGTCACGAGTCACGAGGGCCTCGACTATTTTTGAGGTAGAGGGCAATTTAAGTCCTATGTGTTCGGCTACCTGTGAAAGCGTGGCATTCTCGTGGCGGTAGAGGTAGATTAATGTGCGAAACTGCGGTATTGATAACCCGGGTGTACGGTTGCTGCGCATTTCGCTGCGTATCCGGCTCATTATCAGGGGTACCACGTCCATTAGAAGCCCGGCTACCGGTGTGTTTTGAGTCGAAGAGATGATATTAATATCATTTTGAAATGATTTCATAATGAAACTATATTATAACAAAAACAGCAGTTAATCAAATAATTTGCTTATCTGGCGCGCCGGGTATATCATCGGTGTTAAGAAACAGGCGGTTTAGGCTTGTTGGCGGACGCACCGTAATATCGGAATTGCAGCTTCATCAAGTGGAGCAGAATATATGCCGGGATTACAGGCCAGGGTCATCGTCAATCCGGAGGCTGGCAGCCGCTCCGTCAGCCGGGAGTGGCCGCAAATCGAGATGCTGCTGCGGGAAGCAGGCTTATCTTTTGACTTTGAATTTACCGGGGAAGCCGGCCACGCTACCGAGATTGCCGGCCGGGCTGTTGAGCGTGGTTGCCGCTACCTTATCGCCGTGGGCGGGGATGGCACCGTCAACGAGGTAGCCACCGGGATACTGCATTCAAAACATCCTCACAGCACTATCCTGGGCATCGTCAG
Organism: uncultured Dehalococcoidia bacterium; assembly: GCA_903890885.1. GTDB lineage: Bacteria > Chloroflexota > Dehalococcoidia > Dehalococcoidales > UBA3254 > UBA3254. The sequence continues at coordinate 596 of CAITCX010000525.1, read as the reverse complement.
TACCGGCACCGCACACGCTCTGGCCTTTTCCCTGGGTCTTGCCGATGATATTGATAACCTCAACCCCTACTCTTTCCTGGTTGACCCTAGAAGTGTTTTGATCGATGTGGGCGTAGTACGCTGCCGGAAGCACGGAAAACCCGTCGAGCGTTTTTTTCTGAATGAGGCCAGCACCGGCTTTACGGCTGAAATCGTGGAGGCCTGGAAAACGATACCAAATCGTTTTGGCAAGAGCGTCAATCTGGCTCTGCGTACGGCTGCGGCCTACAGGGCACTCACCGTCCACCGGAATAAAAAGGCCAGGTTGCAGGTGGGTAGAGAGGTCGAGGTTGCTTCCCTGTGTGCCCTGGTGGTGGCCAACGGGCCGTATTTTGCCGACCGCATGCTGATAGCCCCCCGTGCCAGCCTGGTGGATGGCTTACTGAATGCCGTGGTGGCCAGGGATATGTCCAGATTGGACTTGATGAAGATACGGCCGGTGCTCTACGTCGGCGGTCATCTCCAGCATCCCGCCATCAGTCAGAAAGCCACCCTGGCCCTGGATATTGAATCTGAAGAGGATCTTCTTGTAGAGGCCGACGGCGAAGTCCTGGGAG
>CAITCX010000524.1 GCA_903890885.1 uncultured Dehalococcoidia bacterium | reverse complement strand
CTTCTGGGTGTTTTCCAGGGCTTCAGGGATATCCTGATAGGCTTCGATCATCTCCTGTTGGGTCTTTAAATAGAAATAGTCGCCTTCCATTTTCATGTGTTTGGGATCGTTAATGGTGGTATTGGTGCCCACGCATAAAAGCAGTTCATGCATAGGAGCATCTTCTTTATTAATATAATGGACGTCGTTGGTAGCAACCAGAGGGATGTCTAATTCCCGACTGATGGATACCAATTCCCGGTTAACCCTATCCAATTGTGCAATAGGAAATCTTTGTATCTCCAGATAGAATTCCGTAAAGACCTTTTTATACCATAAAGCGGCTTGACGGGCTTCCTCAGGCCGGTTTTGCACCAACAGCGAGGGAATCTCACCACCCAAACAGGCACTCAGAGCAATCAGCCCTTCGCTGTACTGTTCCAGCAGAGCATGGTCAACTTTGGGTTTATAATAAAATCCTTCCAGATGAGCTTTAGTGGTCAACTGCATAAGATTACGGTAACCGGTTTGATTTTTAGCCAGCAGGACCACATGATAGCTGGATTTATCCGCAGCTATGCGGCCGGTTCGATCATTCTGGGCCACATAGAGTTCACAACCGATGATAGGTTTTATGGCGGCCTCTTTCGCGGCTTGATAAAAATCAATAGCGCCGTACATAGACCCATGGTCAGTTATCGCCAGACTGGTCATGCCCAGCTCTTTGGCGCGTTTGATCAGCAATGGGATACGGCACATACCATCCAGTAAACTGTATTCGGAGTGAACGTGCAGATGAGTAAACATCGGCTATCCTTGTCTAATTCTGACTAATTATAACACAGGCAAAGCGTCTTTTGGACAAAATATCAAAGCCCTAAATGGCAAATTAGGTCATCTGCAAAAATCGATCCAGAGGTCGATAAATAAATCCGCGCCATAGAGTGTATTTGGCAAATATAATCCCGAAGGCAGCCTCATCCTGTTAACCGCTAACCGCTGTAAGTGTGAATAGTTTTTAGCCTTGAAATAAGTGTTACTGGCTGCTGTCCAAGAAAAATGGAAATCTGGCTTAAGGACAGGTTGTTCAGAAAAAATATAAGTCAAATTCAATCAAATCCGATTCTAGCAGCAGCAAAGAAAATGGGGGAAAACGAGAAGAATTATTAGGTTGGGGTGGGTAGAGGGATTTGAACCCTCGTTTTCCAGGGCCACAACCTGGCGTGTTAGACCGCTGCACTATACCCACCATCGAATCAAGACCTCTGTTACATGGCATTGTAATTATAGCTAAAACCTGCCCTGCATTCAAACGACGGATGCGATTATGTTATGGCAAGTCTTAATTAATTCTTAACAATGATACTTTAAAATGATATTAGCAGGATTGCTAGAATGATTTACAGGAGGACATGCAGGGGTGAAAAAACAAAGATAACAGAGTATTAACTGACTTGTCAAAGATATTTTCAGAGGAGGTAAATCAAGTGAAAAACATTAAAAGTACCATATTAGCCATTGTCATGGTAGTGGTTGTAGCCGCTGCCGCCTATTCCGTAGGCGCCGGTGGTTTCTGGAAAACTGAAAAGGCCAGTGCGGAGCCTGTCCTGTACAGCCAGGACACGGTTACTTCCATTTACGAGAAAGCTGCCCCGGCTGTGGTAGAAATTAATATAACCCAGCAAACCCAAGGGTATTTCGGTTCTTCGGTCATGCAAGGACAGGGTTCGGGCTTTCTAATAGACAAAGCCGGATACATCCTGACCAACAATCATGTGGTAGACGGAGCCTCCAGTGTTCAGGTTAAGTTAAGCAACGGTTCTTCTGTCAAAGCCCAGGTTCTGGGTAAAGACGCCGTGCATGACCTGGCTCTGGTGAAAGTAGATGATTCCTCCACAGCTAATATCACTCCCTTAACTCTTGGCAATTCGGATAAAGTTAAAATCGGTCAGATGGCCATCGCCATAGGCAATCCTTTCGGCCTGGATAATACTGTGACGGTGGGTGTAGTCAGCGGATTAAACCGCACGCTCAACGACGTTAGCACCAGTCTCACCGGCATGCTGCAGACCGATGCAGCTTTGAATCCTGGCAATTCCGGGGGTCCTTTACTGGATGTCAATGGTGACGTCATTGGAATCAATACAGCCATAGAGACCGGCACGATGGGCTCTGGCGCCCGCGGCATCGGTTTTGCTGTGCCAGCCAACGTAGCCTCAGGTGTACTGTCTGATTTAAAAGCCAGCAAGACGGTGGCCCGCCCCTGGCTGGGCGTGAGCATTCGGGCTTTAGACGCTACCCAGGCCAGCAGCCTGAAACTTTCGATTACCGAGGGAGTTGTGGTGGTTTCAGTGGTTGCTGATGGCCCGGCTGCTAAAGCTGGAGTCATTGCCAATGATGTCGTGACAGCTATCAACGGAACCAGGATAAGCACATCAGAGGAACTGCAGGCTTACATTAACTCAAAAACGGTCGGGGCCGTCATCACGTTAACTGTTGTACGCGGCAGCGATACCAGGACTATAGAAGTCACTTTAGGAGAACGACCTGCCAGCACGGTTACGGGTGGAATTCCCCAGCTTCCAGTCCAGCCAGATCAGGTGCCTTTCCCCAATTTTCCGAAGCGGGGTGGCGGGCGAGCTAATTAACTAAAGGCATAAACTCTTTAACATAAATCTAAAAATGCAGGATCGAATTCGATCCTGCATTTTTAGAACGCCAAGTACGAATAATAGCCTGGCATTGAAATCCTGTCACAGTCCAGGCAATTCTTCCCTCCCCTGACCGATAAACCCATACCGAAGTTAAATAAAATATCTCCGCATCACTCATAATCCTGAAGCGAAAGATAGTCCAAATCACAATTTAACCTCAAACTTTTTCTGAGGCTATGACATCCACCCAATACGTAAAGTATTGAGTGTCCTGCTGTCGAAGAAGCCAGGGAATGCCGGTTTTTGCCAGGGAAATATCGAAATTAAAACCGCATTCCTGCATTAACTTTCCGGTAAGCAGTAGTTTTACGAATAAATGAGAATCGATGTCTTCTTTTTCCATCCATTCTGCGCTGATATCGGCATCCCAAACGTAGGGTGTGCTTAAGAAAAGTCTTCCTTTGGATTTCAGCACCGCATCCATCTGACCCAGGGCTGTCAACGGAAGATTGACGCTATCAAGCAGGTTTAAAGCGCCGACAAAATCGAACGTTTCCATCTTAAAAGGAGGATTTTGAATATCGGCCAGAAGGAATAATACATTTCTTTGAGGCTTGAAGTCAGACTCGATCTCTTCGCAGGCCAACGCCCTGGTTTTACGGTTATATTTTATCCGGCCAGTGCGCTGAAATCCGGCTGCCAGTTTCAGATACTCAATATTTACATCGATTCCCACCGCAAAACCTTTCCTGGCACAGTCAAAGGTATACCGTCCGACTGAACATCCAACGTCCAAAGCGAGTCCGTTTACGGTTGATCGGTTCATTTCCTGCCAGTAGCCGTTGTTCAGGGTGCTATAATGCGCATCAAGGTATTGCCGGATGAACCTGTCTTCTTTAGAGAAGTTTTCAATCAGGTAGGGCACACCATCGCTTATCCGATATCTTTTTCCGCACCTGGAACATTCCAACCATCCTGAAATGACATATTCTCCCTGCGTTTCCTCGGGGATAAGCCCGAGTTTGTACTGCGTTACATCTGTTCCAGTAAACGTCCGGCAGCCCGTGCAGTAAAGCGCTACGTGTTTTAAGGCATCACAGTGCATTTTAGTCCCATGTCCTCAAATGCTTCATTCTCAAGTCTGGACTGCCCAGGAGATACAAGAGGCTAGAGAATATTCTGTTCAGAGGCTGACAATAGTACCGCTGCCGCCGCAATGCCTGGTCGTACTACCTAACTTGGCTGCGGACCTGCCGTTGATCTGCACATCCGGGTCGCCGCTGGCTATTTCATAAGTATTGGGACCGCAGCAAGCCGCATGAATTCCCTTATCCCCAACCCTGGCAGCAGGCCGTCCGTTGGCCAGAACGTTGGGACTTCCAGTAGTTATCGGACCAATGGTCGGATGGGGACAAGCCGGACAACCATGCGCGTCTGCTGGGCAAGACGCCTTTGATCCTATACCAGCGTAACCTCCCGGCGACACAGCGCTCACATAGACCGTCTTTTGGATCGTCTTTTCTCCCACCTTCACTGAAATTGTGATGGTGTTAGGCCCCTCTGAGTTGAACACCGGACGGGACGTGGGACCCATGTCCGGATTAAACACTCCGGAACCGCCCCACTTGACGGTATCCGAGATGTCAACTCCATCAGAAGTACATCTGGCGCCGAACACCCAACCTTCGGTGAAAACTTTTGGACTCCGGCCTGCCGGATAAACAATAGCGAGCTTTACCTTACCGGTAACATCTTCGTCATTATCAGTATTGTCTTTTCCGAGATACTCTTTAAGCTGCGCTAGGATTTCTTCCATCGTCATCTGATCGGTAATCCCAGAGCACGCAGTTAAAGGCAACGCCAAACCCGACATGAGTGCCAACATCAGAAATTTGCGTCTATCTATTTCCGTCATCGGAGTTCTCCCTGTGGATTATTACCACTGTCGAGATAGTTATTTGCTTTATTTATGAACAAATTTCAGCCAAGGCTCCAAACTGTTGAGAGGCCTATCTGCATCCAGTTCCAATTTACCGCCAGCAACGGCCATTTTGCGTACGTTATAGCCTTCCTTCACCAGGCTGTTTGATATGTAATTCCCCATCTCCCCGGAACGACTGACGAGACTATCGGGAACTGGTATTTTTCCTATTTGGGCTGAGGATATATCCATCGTAACCCTATTGTTTTCAATTTTACAGGTCCCTTTGGCATAGTAGTTGACCTTTGCTTCAACTTTGACGTAATTGCCAATCTGGTCAATTACGTCATTTGCAACCCCATTCTTCTTTAGAAACACTTTAAGCTCAACCGTATCCAAGACTCCTGAAGATTCAATAGTCCCATCCGGATTAAACTTCACCTGGGTCAATTTCAAAGGAAAATCCGGGATATTGCCCAGAGCCAGCAGAGAGGACACCTCTTCCTGAGTCAGAGTAGTCTTTACGGATTTGTAAGATTGCGGGTTTTTAGCTATGGCATCCAGTTCCTGAGCAGTGACCGGCATTTTGAGGTCTTTAAGCCCCTGGTATGCGCCATCGCTGCTTAATTTCACTCCCAACTGCACAGCCTTATTAGTACCCAGCATTTTGGAAACAACCGGGATGTTGCCAAGAAAATAGCCAGCTATAAAAAGTCCTACGAGGCCAAGGAAAACCAGGATGCAGACAACTATTATCAGTTTTTTCATCTTCCTAAATCCTCTAGCCTATGGTGGAGTTATCAATGACTCTGATATATGGGTAAACTATACCCAAGTGTTTAATAGATGTCAATAGTAAATTAAGGTCGGATTTATAATATCGGCTTCTTCATTTTTTAGTTGCCGTCACGCTCTTTTTTAGCACGCAGGCGATTTTCCCGCCTTTTTTCAGCTTGCAAGTGGCGTCTGTGGTCGTCTTCAGTCTCGAGAATAAGCTCGGGAACTCGAGTAGGTCGCCCGCTTTTATCCAGCGCAACGTAGGTCAAGTAAGCTGAAGCGGTATGTCTTACCTCGCCGGTGAAGAGGTTTTCAGATTCTACCCGTACTCCAATTTCCATCGATGTCTTTCCTACCAGGTTTATGCTGGCTTTGAATGTGACCAGGTCCCCCGAAAAAGCCGGATAAAGAAAATCCACGCGGTCGATAGAGGCCGTAACAGCGTTAGTGCGGGCATGCCTTACTGCCGTTACTGCACCAGCAGTATCTATTAACTTCATTATTACGCCACCGTGAACGTTTCCGGCTGGATTGATCTCCTGAGGGCCCATGGCCTGGGTCATGACCACAGCGGTTTCTGCCACGGTTTTGCTTTTCATTATTTTATCCCCTGCCTGATTATTATTGCACTCATTATACACTGTATTATAAATTAGCCGTTACAAAAAGTCACAGGGATGGTATTATATGCTGATGAGGGAATTGATTTACGATCCGCGCAGAGCTGGGAAAAGGATGACGATCGTGTGTTTCGTCTCCGGTTCCGGCACCAACTACCGGGAAATCGTAAAGCACGGCCCTGACCACGACTACCTGGTGTTCTCCAACCGACCGGAATGCAGTGCGTTAGAAATCGCCCGCCAGTTTCACCATAAGACTGTCGAACTCAGCCACATTGACTTTTTAAAATCAGCCAGGCTCAAATACGGTCCCGGAAAAATTCCCGCCGACTGCCCCGAGAGACTGGCTTATGAGCAGGAAGCGGTACGCTTGATTGACGCCAGCCTCACAAAAAAACCTGATCTGATCTGCCTGGCTGGTTATGATCTCTGGCATACCACCTGGTTTATTAATAAGTATTTTCCTCACATTATCAATGTTCATCCCGGAGACACCGTCAAAGGCTATGCCGGTTTGCACTGGATACCTGCAGCCAGAGCTATTATTGCAGGTGAAGATAGCTTGAGATCAACGACCTTCATCGTAGACCAGGGAGGAGACACAGGCCCTGTGCTGGCACAGTCTGACCCTCTCTACATCAGGCCTTTTCTAGAGCAAGCTCAAAAAGTAGGTCAATCTGACCTGATCGAAAAATACGAACAAATAGGCAAGTTTATAACCACCAACGGCATCTCAACTCTGGATGAATTCAATAAAAATACCAACCCTCAAATTAAAAGCCAGATGGAAGTAGTGTGCCGTACACTACAGGATGGCTTGAAAGAGGCCGGAGATTGGAAGATTTATCCATACGTGATACATGAACTGATTGCCCACGGCAGAATAGCCATAGAGGGCCGCCAGATCTTTGTGGATGATCAAGTGTTGCCAGTGCAAGGTTATCGAATCGATCACAGCGGTTGACAGCCAATGTTACAATATATCTAGTGTAAAAATATTTTTAAACCCTGAAAGGTACAGAATGTCCAGAGTAATCAAAATAGATTTACATACTCACCCTGTAGAAGCTCTGAAAACGCAATTCGGCATTAAGGGCATCAAGGATATCAAAATCGGTGTGGCGGAAGCTATTGTCAAAGCCGTTAAAAAAGCCGGACTGAACGGGATTGCTATAACCGAACGCAATAACTTCAACCACAGCTGGGTAACTGCACTGGAGATTCTGGACCATTTCAAAGGCGAAAACATGGTCATTCTACCCGGCGAAGAACTGGACTATGCTGGACAAAAACTACTGCACATATACGTGCCTGATTATTACCGGCGGCGCATGCCCTTTTTCCAGGGCAAAGAATGGATAATGATCCTGGCACAGCCTGGACTGGCTGCCCCCCTGGAACTGGATAAAATGGACGACATTAAATTGGACGCGGTCGAGGGAACCAGCTTGAAGGGTGATTTTGAACCTGCTGGGAGCGTGGCCGTAGAAAAAAACATCCCTATCATCAAAGCTTCGGATTCAGTTGATCTGGCAGACATCGGGAAATTCTACTCCGAACTCGAGTGGAAATAATGCAGTTCACGGCTATGCTTATGCAGCCAGCGGCGTTTTTCTTTCCAGTCCGGACAATATTTCGCAACCACATTCCAGAAAGACTTAGAATGGCTCATGCATTTTAAATGACACAGCTCGTGGATAATCACATAATCCAGTACCGGCTCCGGCGCCATGATCAGTCGCCAGTTGAAATTTAAGTTGCCTAGATGAGAACAACTTCCCCAGCGTGTTTTCTGGTCGCGTATGCTAACTCTGGCGAATCGAACGCCAATTTTGTCGCTATGATACAGCACCTTAGAGGGGATAATGCTCCGGGCTTGCTGATTAAGCCAGTCCAACACACCTGCATACTCCATTATTGAGGCATCAGGCAAGCGGTAACGCTGATAATGGTTTTCTCCAAGCGATGGCAAGGGTCTGCCCTGATAACACACTGGAGGCTGAAAAACCGTGGTACCAACCAGAGAGCCTGGAAGTTCAGGCTGAGTATGTTTTAAATGGCGCAGTATCCAGCCGGACTTCAAGATGAGAAATGGCTGCAGATCGTCTAATTCGTAGTGACGCGGTACCGTGACCATTAATCCCTTCTCATTGTGTATCTGCAGCCAAACCAGGCGCGCCCTCAGGCTACGTCTTAGCGTATAAGTTACAGTCTGATTTTCCAGAATCATTTCAAAACGGCCCAGATCAAGGAGTTTCGTAGATCTTGTCAAAGTATTCATAAGTATTTGATATCAATTATAGCAGAATACTTCGGAACTTTGGTGAATGAGTGAATGAAGGTGTTGTTAGGGAAAAACCAGCGAGCAATCGGTTGATTTGTAAATTCACGAAAGTTGAATTAAACTATGAGTCACAATCGGGGAATATTTATCCGTTAAGAATAAACTGAGAGAGTCTGAATGAATAAACCGGCCATTATCGCTATCGTGGTAGTAATATTACTGTTGGTAATCCCAGATATGCCAGTCATGGCCAGGGATTATGAATCAACAGCCAAGG
>CAITCX010000523.1 GCA_903890885.1 uncultured Dehalococcoidia bacterium | reverse complement strand
TTGTTCCCATTCTTACGCTTGTGTAAAAATGGCCTTATTTATCCTTTCAATTACATTCTAATTACTATTAAAAGGAAATGTTTTACCGGGGTAAGTGACTGTTAAACCTGCGGGAAGCTATTCAGACTGGGCTGGGAAATTGCCAACCGAAATAGATTTCATTGAAGTCCAGGGGCTCGAGGAGTAAGGCGAGGCTCAAATCCTGCTAGCCTATTTGCTGACTAGTTCAACCTCTGTAGCGCCGTATCCGCCGTTCCAGCGGTCGGCCTGGTGAAAGGTTTTAACCAGGGCATGGCTTGACAGGTAACGGCCTACTTCCTGCTTGAGAACGCCCGTGCCCTTGCCGTGCACTATCCGCACGTAATGCAACTTCGCAGCATACATGTCATGTAAAAAATCATCTATTTTCGGCAGCGCTTCATCCACCGTCATCCGGTGCAGATCCAGTTCCGGTCCCATCCAGTCTCCTTTCAGGCATCACTGCCAGAAGCGTCTCTTCCAATCCTGGCACTATATCGAAGTTGCCGATCACGGCCGGGTCTATCCACTTTATTTCGGTATGTTCCAAATCTATCTTGATCGCATCCAGTCGGTTTACCTTGAAGAGATAGGGATGTACAATCCAGCGAGTTCTTAAAGCTATATCAGTTACTTCTAGTGGCTGGCCTTTGACTGCCAGGCGGGCCTCTTTCTTGGTGATACCGGTCTCTTCACGTAATTCAATCCAGGCCTGCTCATCAGCCGGTCTGTCCATGTAGCCGCTGACCCCCGCCCATAACCCCTTGTAGGTGCTTACCTTGTTGGAACGCTTTAAAATCAGGATTCGATTGTTGGCAGAGAGAAAGCAGGTGACTATCTCTTTGACTTTGATGTCTCCCGTATTGATCCTGGTGTATCCGTAGCCGCTCAGGTACTCTTTGAGCCAGGTCAGAGCTGCCTGCGCTGCCATCTCCTTGTTTTGCTGCCGGTTGCCTGAGAATAAATGCTTGCGGTTGAAAGTGCCGTCTTTGGACGATAGACCCAGGTAAAAAAGCCCGATAGGCTTGTTTTTCGTCGCTCCAGTCGGTCCGGCAATACCTGTGTCCGCAATACATACATCAACACCCAGTATTCTCCTTCCGCCTTCCGCCATCTCTTCGGCCGCCTGCGCGCTGACAGATCCATACTGTTCCAGGGTCTCTGGTTTAACTTTCACCAGGTTCGTTTTGAGGCCGTTGCTGTAAGACACGATAGATCCCATAAAATAAGTGGAACATCCGGGTATATCGGTGATGAGGTTAGCGATCTGTCCACCGGTGGCAGACTCCACAATCCCCAGCGTAAGTTTGTGTTTTTCCAGCAGAAGGCCGATATCTTGTGCAATAATGCCCATTATATGAAATCTTCCATGAGTTTGAAGATTACTTTGGGGTCCAGCTTCTTGTCTTTTTGATTGAGTTTGAGTTTAATCTGTTCTACCAGGTCATGCCTCTGATAGTCGTCCAGGTCAACCAGGTTTTTATATAATCCGACTCGCCGGCCTATCATAAAGTTGGCTTTCTCCGTCATGCTGAGAGCGTTGAAACGATCCAGGATAGTTATCAGTTTGTGTTTTTCTTCCGGCAGTTTGCCGGTCAGTTCCGGCAGCAGGTTGGAAACGTGGTCGCTTGAATAATTAGAGTGCACATCCAGTGTTTCGATGAAGACGCGTTCTTCCCGGATGATCTCCTCATCTGTGGCCCGCATGAAGCGGCCGTTTTCAATATCGCTGTTAAGGGGGACCTGGTTGTTAACTGTCAGCGTTCTCACTCGTATGAATTCGGGGTCGATTTCGTTCAAGACGCCAGCTGTTTGTTTGGCATGTTGGATAGAGAGGTCTTTGCCTCCCAACCCTAAAGTGACGTATTCACTTAGCGAGATTCCTGATTCAACTACTCTCCGCCCGCCTTTAATGTGTATTTCGGCGGTCTCTCCACTGTTCATAAATTGCAGCACCGTATCACACCCGGATTCAAGGCTGATGTTCAATCTGGAAAGCCCGGCTTGCCTCAGTTGCAGCAGTTCCCTGGGCTTTCTTTTCAGAACGGTTTGCGGGCGCGCATCAATGGCGATTCTTTTCGAACGCGGGAAAGACGTTTTCAGTGTCACCAGGACTTGTCCCAGGTCTTCAGTTTTCAGTATCAGTCCATTTGAGTCCTGCAGAAATATATTTTCTCCGCCGCCTAATAGCCATAACGCTACGTTGCGAAAGGATTCGTTGGGAGGGTCTTTGAGCACCATACCTATCACTTTTTGCATTCCGCCGGACTGTCCGGCTTTAATTGTGATCTCCATTATGCGGTCGCGCAGGATCTTGGCGATTGCAATATCATGCTTTATCTGTTCGACGGTTCTTATTTCAAACTTGTTGCCCTTGTATAATTTACAGAATTTGCATTTGTTCCAGTCACAATTACGAGTAACACGTATAAGCAACGAGTTTGGCTCATTGGGAGGTCGAATAGGACCTATTTCAAAAGAATATGCCATTTCTTTTCTATCGCGTCCTTACTTATATGAATCAAAATAAATAAGATAAAATCCCGATCTGACTAATTATGCATCACAAAGGCAGTCTTTTCAAAGACCTACTTTACTATTGGATTGATTATAAATTAGCAAGCGCATAAAATAAAGGATGAAATAGAAGAAGGTAAATCCCGTTTCCAAATTCCAACGAGGTAATTGAAGCATAAATTCCAAGTTCCACGATCTCAATTCCAAAACGGTTAAATAATGTCCAATAATGCTTTTAGAGTTTCCGTCAAAGTTCAGCCTAACGCTGGTTCCAATGAGGTCGTAGGGATAGTGGACGGCGTCTGGAAGTTTAAGATCGCTGCCCCTCCTGATAAAGGCAAAGCCAATAAAAAACTCGTAGAATTTTTGAGCGATGCCCTGGGTGTTCGCAAAGACTGTGTTATCATCCTCAAGGGTGAAACCAAACACACTAAAGTGCTGGCCATTGAAAGTATCAATCAAACAGAATATACTGCGGTCTTATCAGCTCTTTGTAAGAAATAACCTCGGTTTCGGTAGCTATTAACGCTCCGTTTTTACCCGTATGCCTGGATTTTTCATATCAATCTGCAGAGTAATAGTGCCGTTCAGGTCTGTCCGGTATATAGAATTTATACCTGATTCGGTGATCCTTTCCAGCGTTGCTTTGGCAGGATGGCCGAATTGGTTGTCTGCGCCTGCTGAAATAACCGCTATATAAGGATCGATTGAATTTAAAAACATGGTTGAAGTTGAATTA
>CAITCX010000522.1 GCA_903890885.1 uncultured Dehalococcoidia bacterium | reverse complement strand
GGTTACGCCGCCATCCAGGCTTACTTCCACTTTAGCTATTCGGCCGGCAGGAGACCAGGCATAGCCTATTATTTTATGATGCCCCGTTTTTAATAAGGCAGGCCAGGGTAGACAGCAGGCGCTTTTCATTACCTGGGTTGTATAATGCGGCCCCTTGGCAGGCCTGGAAGACACTTGACTTGTAGAGACTATTACTCTGTTTACCCACTTGGTGTTGGCCGCTCCTACCCAACCCGGTACCAGGGCGCGTAATGGAAAACCATGGTCAGGAGTTAAAATGGCACCATTCATTATGTAGGCCAGCAGAGTATCTTCCTGCATGGCTTTTTCTACCGGTACAGCGTACCGACCGAATGAACCATCCAGGCCTTCCAGTGTAATCTCAACCGCTTGGTTTTTTATCCCGGCATTTTTTAATAGCCTGGAGAACTGCACCCCGGTCCACTCTGCGATGCCCCATCCGCCAAAGTGCCATTGTTGGTCAGTGCTTTTATTTCCTGATAAGATACTGCCATTGTCAGCGCACTCCAGGTAACGGGTAAAAGTTGAAGTTGGCAGCTTCAGCAATTCATCGTAATCAAGGGAAAACGGATTTCTCACGCCATCGCCTTCGACGCTTAACCGCCAATGTTTAATATCCACAAAAGGTATAGAGCTGTGAGAATGGGTGAAAAATATCTGATTGGAAGTGGTAAAGTACTGCATATTGGCCATCAGCTCGAAATCCATTTCCGCTTTTAAGGGTTTGGTCGAAATGAGCGTGCCATTCTCGATGCATTTGGCCAAAAGGCTGGCTGCGCCAGAGTGGTTTATGATTTTGAAGAATTCATCCTGCGAAATCAAGGCCGTCTGGGCAATACTCCACAGAGCCACCATTTGAGTCCTGTTTAAACCGATGCCGATCATCTTATCAATTCCCTGGAATCAAACCTGAGTATAATATTCAATTGCAATATTGTTCAGCGTTCTGTTTTAAGCGAATAGTACGTATTTATTTATCCACAATTACAGTGTAGTATATTTGCTAATAGTTGATACTCCTGCCAGGGCCTACAGGCAGGATATGCGTGAAGTACTGGACATGAGGGATTGGCGCGATTACTAGGCCAACCTGCGCAGAGAGGGAGTAAAGATTAAAAATATTACGGAAATTACTAACAAAAATAGAGCCAGCGAGGCAACTGCCCATTGCACTCCTATCGTGGCTGACATGATACCTGTTAGAAAGGTGCCGAAAGTAGCCAGGCTGTAAGCCGTGGCAAAAAATCCTTGCATGCGACCGCGGTAATCAGGTTTTACATAAGATTGTATCAGGGTGAGTGTCATGGTTGCATGGATAGTCGGCCCCAGGCCGATAAAGGGAATAATAGCCAGGGATAGATACCACCAGCGGGAAAAGGAAAAAATCATAACTCCCAGGCCCATAACCAAACCGCTGATTAACAATAACAATCCTCGCTTTCGGTTGGGTAAAGAGGCAAAAACCAGGGAGCCTATCAAAGAGCCAAGAGCGGAAGCACTGGTTAAAATTCCCAGTTTGCTGGCACTTACCTTCAAGATGGTCTCAGTGAAGACGGGCATAAGCTGCTGATAAGGCTGCCCGGCTATTATGTGACAGAAAGCAAAGATTATGATGAGCAAAATGATGTTTTCGCTGCGGATATAGCGGAAAGCGTCGCGCATGTCAGTGATGGCACTGCCTGTTCTGCTGTTTTGGGCTTTTGTGAGCGGCAAAAAGCAGGTCCAGATGGTATCCATCAGGTACAGTCCGGTAATAATATAGAAGATGGTGGCAAAGCCTGTAGAGTCGATGAGGAAACCGGCTAAGGCCGGGCCAATCAGTCCGAGGATGTTTTGCCCCATGCTATTTAAAGATAGGGCGTTCATGACCTGCTGCTCGCTGACGATTTCAGAAATAACGGACATTTGGGCCGGTTGGGTTAAACCGAAAGCGGTACCCTGAAGCACTGCGGCAATCACCAGTATCCACCAGGAGCCTGGATGCTCCGTGTTTAAGTAGCCTGTGCTTATCAGGGCAGCCACAGCGAGCGCGAATATTGCCAGTGCTGCCCTGCCGATGATGAGCAGATATTTTTTCGGTATGCGGTCAGCAATGGCACCGCCCAGAAGAGACAGTAAGAGCTGGGGTATTGCCTGTGCGAGCGCAACTACTCCGATAATAGCCGCAGAACCGCTTATGCGGAATACCAGAAGGGAGAGAACCATGGTTTGCATGCTGGAGGTAAGCCACTGGCCTACCATCGAAACATAGAAGACACGGTAGGCAGGAGTCGCGAAAGATTCAAAGGTCTTTATATTGCGTAACAGGTTGTATCTCCTTAAATTGCGGCTTTGGCCAGATCCACCCGCAGGCTATTCCGTTTGTTGGAAACAAATAACAGTATCATAAATATTTAGAAGCCGGGCATTTCCCCATGGTTTATTATGATCTCACGCTGAGATTGATACTGCAACAGTAAAAAGGATAGAATAAGATGAATTATTAACTTGAGATGGGCAAGAAGCCTTTAAAGGATATAATATAATATCAATCAGTAGACTTTATTACAGTTCATTTTGTTTAGGAGGCCTATGAATATTACCAGGTACATTAAAGGGGAATTACGGGCCAATTACGACCTGATTTCGCCCGCCATTTTTTGCCTGGTACAGAGCCTGATCCGCCCGCTCCAAAAGGTTTTCAATTGTTTCTTCCTCGCCTTCCAAAATG
>CAITCX010000521.1 GCA_903890885.1 uncultured Dehalococcoidia bacterium | reverse complement strand
GCAATCCTGAACCCGGAATGTCCTGGAATGAACATTTGAAAAAACTGAAAAAGTCAGAAACCGGCACACTAAAAGCTTCAACTTGATGTATCAGATAGAAATTACTAATACGGCTTATTAAAAGCTTATATATTTAGCGATGCAGAACGACAGGAGGAATACCATTATGCTTCGTCAACACATTTGGAGAAATAAGACAATTCTTTTGGCGATGGCGCTAATAAGTATTTGGGGATTCTTAGTACTGCCTGGCTGCAGTTCCAAAGGCACCTCCGACACGGCTGTTAAAAACCTCGCGTATGCTGCGAGTCAGGAGGATATCAAAGCCGGAAACAAAACGGTGGCAGATACCTCCAGCGCTATCCAGGCCAGAGATGTTAAAGCTTTTACATCTTTAATGTCAAAAAATGTACTTAACCATGTACAGGGGAGTCCTGACCTCACGTGCCCTGCAGCCTCCACTCTAGCAGACAGCTTACGCAACGCCAAAATAGTTAAAGCCGAGAAGGATGCTTTCACCTACGAGATTACGATCAATGCTGCCAGGATTACATTCATGGTTATCAAGGAGGACGGTACGTGGAAAATATCCGGACTATAACCACTATATCCATGAGAATTAGCCTTGTCCTGGTTTTACTGCTTGGATTTGTCTTTCAGGGAGTTTATAATCCTAAACCGGTGGATGCTTGGAACAATATTGGGACCCATCCAGGTATCAATGAATTCGCTTATAATAGTTTCCTAAGCCAGTGGCAACCGAACGACCCCAATTTTAAACTAGCCTCATTTGCTGGAACGGCCAGGGGAGAATCCTGGGAACCGGGAGACGGCACATCCTGGACAAATCGTAATCCCCCTCAAATACGCGAAAAAAGCGTCAAAGACTGGCTTATTGAAGGTGGATTTTCCGCGGATGAACCTGAACTCAGCCAATCTCTGGTGCATTTTTATGACCCCAGCGGGACGCCTGCTTATTTGACTGATTATATAAACGATATTCCTTCTGAAATCGGGACCTGGTATAACCCCAACACTGATGCATATCAATGGGCTTTCGAATCCGCCGATAATCCTTTCAGTTTTGCTAATGGCGAACAGTATTTCCAATCAGCTGTGGCCAGTAAAGAGGCTGGTGATATTAATTATGGAAAAGCCTGGCGAGCCGTGGGAGAAACGATGCATCTTATCTCGGATATGACGGTTCCGGCGCATGTGCGCAACGACGCCCATATTCCTTACGCCAAGCTATGGGACCCTCTTGAATATTTTACCAATGCGGGAGATGTTACCACTTACGGCACTTACGGGACAGCTTTGCCCGCAACTTCGGATTTCGGTGATTATCATACTGCCTACAATACAGGAAAGGATATCCGGACTTTATTTAAACAGGTGGCCTCCTGGACTAATCAGAACTTTTTCTCAGGAGACACAGTACCCCAGTATGACTCCGATAAAACTCCTAACGGGAAAAAAGCATATCCCAGTCCGGTAGTTACCATCGATCCGAACTTTACCGGCTACTATACCACCACTCTGGATGGAAATGACAAATTCCCCCTGGCCAGAGCTTCCATCGCAGGCATTATCTGGAAAAAGCCTTATCTGGTTGT
>CAITCX010000520.1 GCA_903890885.1 uncultured Dehalococcoidia bacterium | reverse complement strand
ATGGCGTATCAATAATACACATCCCACGCGCAATCCATATACTTCTGATACAGCCCCCTGAGGTAATAGGCTGAATAGGTCAGCACCGCAAACAGGCCGATATGCCAGGTGACGATCCCCGCCGCCCTCAGTTTGTAATGGAGCAGAGCAGCACCACAGATCCCGAAAACAAAGCCGATAACCGCACAGAACAGCACTGCTGTTCTATTTTCATGAGACCATCTTGGATATATATAATGCGGCGAAGGTTTTTTCATATGCAAAACACTCTTAATGGAATGTATTTCTGATAAATTTTTCGTGTTGTTTATGTATGATTTAAAATCCGGTATAAGTCAATAGCTATAATTCCCAGAAAATCATAGCGGAAGCCAAGTAGCAGGGATGTAATTTGAATACAAACAGACAAAAAGACTTCTTAATAAAGTGTTCAATGGATTAAGCAGAGTTGGCCTTTTTGCTTATAGCAGCAAGCGCGCATTTTGACCACTAAGATGACGCCACAATATATAGGTGCAAAAAAGACAGAGCAAGGACGCCCGAAGAAAGACTAAAAATAAATCTATCCTTTTTTTGGGCTGAAAAGCCAGCAATGGCGGTTGTTGCAGGACGCGGCATCGAACAAGCAGCCGACCAGCTATAGAACAACAAAAATGAAAAGCGGTTAAAGAATGAAATCTCTAACCGCCATCAAATCAATATTTAATATTCAACCCTGACTCTCCCCTCTTTTGTTTTATTACCTCATATTACCTCATGTTTATCATAGTTATTCAACTAATTCAACAACGTCACCTATTGTTTGGCGACCCTTTCTGGTATCGCCCCCCGGTTAAATGCTGACCAATCGAAAATATCCGGACAGTAGTCGTCGCTGTGATTGATTGTGAACTGGTCGATCACTTTAAAGTCTCCCGCTTTGCCATTGGTTAGCGTTACGCCATAGCTGGTTACCTTTACCCAGCCGCCATCGATATCTATCACGCTGAAATAGTAGGTGTCTTTGTCCTGGTGAATATGCCAGACCTTGGGATCCACGGCGGGCTTGCTCAGATCCGGACCGGCGCCGGAGGTTCCGTTCAGAAGATGAACGACATTGTGCCTCCACGGAGGGCGCGGCGGCGTGGTCTGTGGGTCAGGCGGGACGCTCCAGTCAATGGTCTTCCTGGAATACAGATGCTCATGTCCGCAAGCGTAGAAGTCAAACCGGTTCTTATCCAAGATGGTCCATAGCTTCGTATGGCTAACGTCCGCGTCGGACAGCTCTTCGGGGTCTTGTCCGGTGTAGTAATAGGGCGTATGGATGAAAAGAAATTTATGGGAGGCCTTAGTCTGGGCCACCTGATTTTCAAGCCAGGTTAATTGGGTGGAATCAATGGTACCGCACAGCGATGAACTCGGGTTATCAGCGGTCAGATAATAAGGGTCTAATACAGCAAAGAAGGCGTCGCCTTTGGGGGATGTAAAGGAATATACTAACCTCTCATAACCGGGTGGTCCATTGCTGGGATTCTCCGTAAATACCTTTTGGTACTGCTGCTGGTTTACCTGAAAGAATCCTTCGTTAGATGCTCCACATCCATGGGCATAGAGTTCATGATTCCCGATTGCAGTATATAAAGGTAT
>CAITCX010000519.1 GCA_903890885.1 uncultured Dehalococcoidia bacterium | reverse complement strand
TAACCGTTTGGTCCCAGGTTATAAACCTGGCGAGCCCATTTCCTTTTTATTCCTTTTATAAACGCCTCAATTCCCGTGACATAGCGGACCCTTCAAATGCCTTCTAATTGTAGCTTGAGTATCATTTACTTATTCGCATATTACCTGGATTGCAGGATATTATAGGTAATCTGAAGAACCGCAGCGCTTTTTGTAAAAAATATGATAATAGACAGAGAACATATGTGTTTGGAGTCCCTTGTCTAATGGCTATTTCATAGTAATATAAAGAATAGCAGGGATCATGATTTTATTGCTTTGCAGGCTGTAAATTGTTAACATGACTGCCAAACGGTTCAGGAGAAGAAGGAAATGCGGCTGTTGGACAGGTTATCTCATCCAATCAATATTATTTTCAGAATAGGAAGATTTCAGGTCCGGCCTTTATCATTGCTAGTTTTTACCAGCCTGATGATTTTGGTCTTAGTTGTGTTATCCGGCTGCAGCACGATTATGCCAACTGCCAGCAAAACGGCGCCGACTTCGGCTGCAATTCTGCCTTCCAGCAAACCTTTGATACCGGCTTCAAGTCTGTTGCCTAGTGGAACTTCTGCAGCGGCAACAACTGGAAAATCAACCCTAAAGTCGCTGGAAGCGTTTCCGCTGAAAGTAAAAGCCAGCCTTTCATCTCATGGGGTGAGCCTTAGTATAGAGGCTATGATCCGTAACCCCAATTCGGAAAATGTGACGATAGATGATTTTAAAGTATCCACATTGAATGCCTCGGGTTCAAATTGCACCCAGGATACTTTCCCGGGAGGTTCCATAGAGGCAATTACGAGCAAGGTATTTACATTCAATATCGAGATACCCGGTCAATTTCTTGCAGAGAGAGAATTGACACTGGAGGTTTCCACTCAAACAGCGACTCCTGCAGCTCCCCTCCCAATTAAGTCAGACCTGCAGATCAATGTTAGCGATACATTGGAAAGGTTAATTATTCATCCTGGCCTTAATTTGCAGACTTCTATTAGTAAAATCTCGTATTTTCCGGGTCAGCCCATGGTAGAAGCGGAGGTAGAAGGGACTATCACTAATCCGAATCCCCTTGATTTAAATTTCACCTACTTATGGTTTCAGATATATAACAAAAATGATGTGCCGACACGAGACTCGCCAATTCAATCTGCTTCAATACCGGGTGCTGTTATACCTGCAAGTACGGGCTATCCATTTAAAAGCACTCTGTACCTGCCTCTGGCGGTTTTGAATCAAACCGGTCTAAAAACTTATGCGTACACATCAGTGCAATACCTTAATTATCTCCAATCGATTAATAATACTGTGGCATTTTCTGTGCCTAAGGTGGGCAGTCTTTTATCTATTCCTCAATTGACTTTCAATGTCAAAAGCGGCTGGAACAATAACGAGGCCAACAAGATATATGTCGTGAGTGTCACTGGTGAGATAACCAATGACAACGCATTCTCTATTACCGGCGGAGATTTCAAGCTCAATCTCTACAACAATGCTACCGGTGCGCTTCTAAAATCCGCCACTACGTCGATTGATATTGTTAAAGGTAGCAGTACGCGGTCAGTTATAAATGCTTCATTTGATTTTACTCAGCAGGATATAGGGAGAAAGGGGTTTGATCTTGCTGTTGCTGGAGACATCAATATGGGTCTGGTAGGAGTAAACGAAAAAATCCCGGTAAGCGCCAGGATCGTGTCCCCCCTGGTACCCTGAAAGCTTTATTACAAGGATACGACCAAGCCTTTCAATGGGTGGAAAAAAATATCGCAGAAAATAAGCTCAGGGTCATGCATGACCCTGAGCTTAGAGTAAATTTCAGGAAATAATTGTTAAGGCTGGTTTAGTGCTTGGCAAAATCCGCTTCCCAGGGGGCGATTTTGGCATCAGCTACCGAATCAATTCTGGGGATGTAAGGTTTAATGTCAATCACAGGCGAACCGTCAATAGCGTCAAGCCCGGTTACGGTCATTTTACCACCGTCAACCTTCAGGATTTTGACCATGCAAATTCCGATGCGGTTGGGCCGGTTGGAACCCCTCAGGGCGAAAATGCCCACCAAGGGAAGGCTCTCCTGGTTATGAGAATGTTGCTTCATGGGTTTGGGGCCCGGGTGGCTGTCTATGTGAAATTCGTAAATAACTATAGCGTGAGAGTATTTATCAAGATTGTCCATTCCATCGGCATATTTATCATAAAGCGTGATTTCAGAAACGATTTCCTGAAGGTTAGAACGTCTGCCGGGTTCTTTTACCTCATTCTTGACGATACCAATTACTTGATGGGTTAATGGGGACAATTCTGCGGCCATCTTAAAATCCTCCTTTATTGATAAAATCGCGTTAATCTTATTACTCTGGCTTGGCTTTGTCAAACTTATCTTCAATACGTTAATATTTGGTTTATGCGGGTCAGTAGTCAATACAAATTTGCTGGGGTAACTTACTGTAAAACATGTAATAAGAAAGGTATCATTATCAAGCCTGCCACTGTGGTTACCATGACCACGCTGGCTACCAGATCGGCCTCGTTCTTGTATTTAGCAGTTATGGTATAGGTATTTACCGCGGCTGGCATGGCGGATATCAGAACTATGACCGATCTGGCAATGCCGGTGATATTGAATATATAAACCATCAACAAACCCAGTGCCAGTCCTCCTCCCAACCTGATGAGAGAAGACCACAGAGTTATCTTGAGGGAGGAAATTTTCACTTTCGACAAACTGTATCCCAGTGTCAACACTACTGTCGGAACTACCATGCTGCCTATGAAATCAAGAGGCTTCATAATTAAGGACGGAACGCTAATGTGACCGAGGTTTAAAGAGAGGGCCGCGATGGCTGAATAGATAGTCGGGACCTTTAGCACTGCCTTCAGATTATCATGCCAGCCTTTGCCAGCAGCGATAAATATTCCAACTGAATATAAGAGAATGACATTAGGAATATAATAGAGTGTCGCGTAAAACAGTCCTGTTGGCCCGTATGCCAGACTGATAATGGGAACCGGGACATTTACCGAATTGGGCAATGCAATCGGGAGATAGAGACCCGAGTGTTTTGTTTTTAAGATCTTGAATAAAATCCAGCCTGCGGCACCGCATCCCAATGAAACCAGTAAAACAGAAATCCAGATTTTCAAGGCATCCAGCAAGACGATCTGTTGATTCAAGATAGAGACAAAGACCAGTGCTGGTAATCCGACATAGAACACGATATCAATAACGCCGGTCATGTCTATATGGATGATTTTACCAATCATGTAGCCGATGATTATGGTAATAAAGGTGGGCAGGATTACATTTAGTATTTCAGAATATGGCATCTGCCAGAATCACTTTTATTTTATCTTACACCCTATCTCCTATTTCTGTCATATCTTCTCAATATAACCAAATGGCGATATTAGACTTGAAATCTCTTTCCATCCAAATATAGTTAATAAAACTAGCGCCTGCTACGATATGATGAAATAATCAGCATCAACCCGAGGATAGCGGCGATAAGGTAGCCAATAAACCCAAGAGCAGAGATACCCCCAATAAAAGGTGGTATTTTGGC
>CAITCX010000518.1 GCA_903890885.1 uncultured Dehalococcoidia bacterium | reverse complement strand
CTGCACCAGTTGGTGCATGGAAAAGTTATCTCCAACTCCCGTGATCAGCGAGTAGCGCCTCAGCTCTGTCATGGCAGAATCAAGCTCCAGCTCTTCTGCCACTGCCGAGGCTAAGGGCTCTGGAAAATGCTCTGCACCTGCGGCGAATATTGACCTTGGAATATCGTCGGGTGCAAGAAACGAGCAAAGAACGAGGAGATCCGCGCCTGCCGGAGACTTCGTTCTCACAGCCTGAAATGAGAGATTCCAGGTTGTGGCTACGGTGTCAAGATAATTCGTCGGCTTGCCGCGCTTGAGAATCTCCGCTCGGTTTTTTCGGAATCGTGCCAGATAATCTGAGAGTTTTATTCCGCTCTCTTTGATGTAGGCTCCTGCCTGCTCCAGTGCTAAGGGCAGTCTTCCGGTCTCCCTGGCCAGAGCTTCTGCTGAGTCTATATCATCCTGATTGGTTCGCCTGAAAATGAAGTCAACAGCTTCGATAAGCTCGAAAACATCAACCGGCAGCACTTTGGCTACACTTTCCCAATTGGGATTGCGAGAGGTGATGAGCACATGACCGCCGCCTCCCTGGGGCAGAAACCTATTCAATGCATCCGGGTCCAAGGCATTATCGAAGATCAGCAGCCATTTCCGGTTCTGCCCCAGCCAGCCCTTCACAGCATTCACGGCCTGGTCTGGAGACTCCATTTTGGGCAGACCCAAGGCTGCTGCCAGGCTGACAA
This sequence comes from uncultured Dehalococcoidia bacterium, assembly GCA_903890885.1. Classification (GTDB taxonomy): domain Bacteria; phylum Chloroflexota; class Dehalococcoidia; order Dehalococcoidales; family UBA3254; genus UBA3254. Next base: position 1,111 of record CAITCX010000518.1, on the reverse strand, counting down.
AATCCATGGTTATGCTTGCCGGCTCCTCAGCGCGCACCCACCAGACCAGATCATAATCGGCCTGGTAGCGATAAGCGAATTCCCTGGCGAGTGTTGTCTTGCCCTTCCCACCTAAGCCGCTCAGAGCCTGAAGCCATGAATCAGGTTGACCGGAATTCAGAGCAGCGTGAATCTCATTAAGGATTGGTTCGCGGCCTGTGAAGTTGGGATTTCGCAGGTGCGGCACATTCCAAATGGGCGGAAGCGCACCGGGAAAGCGCGGCCCTTGTTGTGCTGCCATTGTTCCGGGAAATCCAGGAGGTGAGGTGGGCTTTAGGCGTTTTCCCCCCACGCCGTCAAGCAATTTTTTCCGTACAGCATCTTGCTCAAGATTTACAATATCGATGTAGCTTAAGGCCTCCAAGAGTCCATCTGGTTTGCATTCTTGAACTCGTATTAATATCAATTTTCTCTTTTTGCCCGAGGGATCATTAACGAAGGCTGCCGCCCACTCAGGTTTTGTGAATATCGATGCAAGGAAATGGGGGGACAAAACTCCAATGGTCCGTTCAGCATCTTTGACTGCCTCATGCATCTCCAGAACGAAATTGCAGCCGGGCAGAAAATCCCAGCACTGGATGACTAAAGAGTAGCCTGCATCCTCAAGCTGCCACGCGATCCATTCCGCCCATTGGCGATCAGCTTTGTTGTAGCTGATGAAAAAGTCCTTCATCTTGTCTCTGCAAGCAACTCTTGAAGATAAAACATTTGTGCAAGGTCGTCTCCGCCAATTTATAAATTATAATATTAATATCATTACTATCAATTGGATTTGAATCAGCTCAATAATTGCCACATTTCATACATATCAAGGCACTTGAGACATAAAGTTCAAATAGTATTAGGATAAATCATTATTAAAAAAATTAGCTAGAAATAACAAAGGGCAAAAGATGCGGGTCTACGTGAGCCATCTGAGGGGATGGATGCAGCTTTCCCGAAATCCTGCTTGAATTAACCGGTCTAAATGAAGGGGGAGTATAAAACGTCAATGTTGATACCTATCGGCATAGTCATGCTGAGCGGCGCAGTAGGCGGAATTGTGAATGCACTGGTGAGCGACAACGGTTTT
>CAITCX010000517.1 GCA_903890885.1 uncultured Dehalococcoidia bacterium | reverse complement strand
TGAACGGTGGAGGTTGACGCCTTCTGAAAGAACTTCGGTAGTAATCAAAATCCGGTAAGTATTATCCGGGTGTTGAGCCCGAGCATCAAAATTATTAATGACCTGCTCACGCCTGGAGGACTCCAAACTGCCATGATACAGGAGAACCTTGCCAGGGTACTTCTTCTGGATGTTGGCTGTTAAATATTCGGCGGTCTCGCGAGACTCGGTAAAAATAATCAGCTTATTTTCTTTTAAGACGGGATGAGCCGCTAAAATATCCAGGAAGGTTAAAAGCTTAGGATCACGATCGACAGTTTCCCAAAGGGCGTGCATTTCATGCAAGACCTTCAAATCTTCCTCTAATTTGGGACGAAAAACGGGCTTAAAGTCGGCCGCATCATAGCGGTGGACCTTATCTTCATCGATTAAACGCTGTATGGCTTCATCGTCATCGTTTTCCAAAAACTCGAAGAGTTTATTACTGTACTTTTTACTGATATAGACATTGCCTTTATCGAACTCGGCAATAAACTGTTCGTATGAATGGATAAAACGACCCAAAGTCTTGCGGAAAGCGTAAAAACTGCTTTCGAGTCTTTTCAAGAGAAGTATTTTCATAAACTTGCGCATGTTTTTCTGCGCCAGGTCTTCCGGCTGGGTGATCTGCCCCTGATAATCCAGCATGGGGGTATAACGAGAATAATGAAAGGCCTTGACTGCCAGCTCAACTGTCCTGGTAAAAACCCGGTCTTCATTGGCGTTTAACTGATAATAGACCGCCGCCGGGTCAGCAACTGCTGGAAATTTCATGCCCTGCTGTTTGAGGTCTTCAGCGAAATAACGGCTGATTTCGCCACGGGTGCGACGCACCATCAAATATTTGAGAACTTTTTCGCGGATTTGGTTGGAATTATCTTTGACAATACTAATATAGGCATCAAAATCCTCAGCCCGATCCAGACCTTCCAGCTTGCGACTTAATCCGCCGAAGAATTTCTCCAGGTCGGGCTGATTGGGGATGGTGCTTTTACGAGCCTTTTGAAAGAGCTTGATTTGACTGAAGATATCCTGCGGAGAATTGTTCAAAGGCGTAGCAGTGATTAAAATAACGCGCTTGCCCCGGCAAATCTGAGCGAGCTTCTCATAGGACTGAGTAGTTTCAGTGCGAAAACGGTGAGCTTCATCGATAAAGACATTTTTATATTTTTCAACGCCCTGCTCGATCAAACTATCCAGTTTACCCAGAGATTCAAATTTGGTGGCTGGAACGCCGAAATCATAGAAAACATTGGGCCAGGAACCCGGACTCTTTTTATCCAGCAAGACCGGCGGAGCGATAACCAGATTACGGCCGTCCAGTTGCCTGGCCAACATAGCAGAGATATAAGTCTTGCCCAGACCAACCACATCAGAGATGAAAACACCCCCGTATTCTTCCAATTTAGTTTTGGCATCGATAACGGCATCTTCCTGATATTTCAACTTTAAAAAGTCATCGGGCAAATCTTCATTTTCGAGGGTTTCCTGATCTTTGTTGATCTTCTCTTTAAAATATTCATAGAGAAATTTCAAATAGAGCTCGTAAGGGGTAATAGTCGAATTGGGCCAGGTTTTATTTTCAATAACATCCAGATACTTGTCTTTAAGCTCCACAGCCTCTGCCCACAGCTCATTGAATTTGGCCAAGGCAAAGGCGTAGTCCGCCCGATCTTTCAATTCAACATTAAATTCCAGATTATCGGCCAGACCAGCCTGGGTGAAATTGCTGGAGCCCGTAATAACCCGACCGGCGTCCTTATCCCCGTCAGCAAAGGTCATGATATAGAGTTTGGCATGTAAATTAGCGGAAGGATAGGCTTTAATTTCGAGCTTGCCGCTGATCAGCCACTGCTTGAATTTGAGAATCCCCTCTTCCACATCCTGGCTGTCTTCACAGTTTTCCATTTCACTGATTACGGCGCCGGCATACTGGTCTTTGACTTCGGCATGGGAAAAATCAAAGCTGCCCTGCTGAGGGACGCTAACCTGCCGGATCAAATCAAGGGTCTCTTTGCCGGTACCGATGCCGACCAGAATGCGGATATGCTCGGTTTTTTCCAAAGAACGATAAATGGCGTAAAATCCGCTAGTAAAGAAAAAACCGACCAGTACATCAAATAGACGAGTATCTTTAATAAGAACCCTGAAGCGATCTCTCAGGGTGTTTTCAGTTTCGTTGGTGATAAAGGTGGTATCGGTATTCAAAATTATTGTTATCCTTAAAATTAGAAGTCTTTAAGATTATGCCTATTATATACCTGTTATTGAGCGTGAACAAGATGGGAATTTTTAACGGCTTGAATTCAGCCGATATAAATAATGATCTTATTTGCCGCTTTTATGGTACTAAGACCCTATTATACCCGTCAATTCTCACGAAGTCCTCACTATTTTCTCATTTTGGGGGCTTTTTGATGATCCGGGGCACAAGCGGCCAGAGCAGCGGCGGGGACCCAGGGCAAGCGCAGAGGGAAAAAGCGAACTGCCCATGAATGCAGGCAAGTTATAATAATAGCTGATCTGATTTGTCATAGTGCTGTTATTTAGGCTAATCAGCGGCGAATTCGATGCCTATGACAGCATCGTTGAAACCATTCGGTTCGCCGAACCCAACTCCTTCGATAACTTCCGGAATAGTTGTGACATATCTGAAGTCATTGACCGTGTATATATACTGGTTATCCGGTATCGGCAGCTCGAGCCGCCGCCCTCGATCCACCGCAGTCAACGGCCCCTCCCAGCAGATGATCTTCGTCCCGGAATAATTATATGGCAGTCCGATTATCACCGCGGAAGAAATACAATTGGCGAAACTCGAACCGCCTATACCTAAAAGATCCGGCTTGGCCAGACAATATTCTCCTAGATCATTGATACTACCCTTGCTGCTCATGAGCGATCCACCAATGGCGCAGATTCTGCCAATGACCTCTGAGACCTTATCAAGAGCCGGGATATTGACAAACCAGCTAATTTTATCAAGCAGACCATTAAGGAGAGCTAACTGGTTGACGATCTTAAACCTTTTTTGGTTCAAGCCAGCAGCATCCTCAGTTTGCGCATCGATTTTAATATCATCATCGCCGAACAAGCCTGTTCCGGATGGAAACGCCACTAAAGCCCGGCCCATGTAATATCTATCTTCAAAGAAAATGGCCACTGTGGGCAGCTTGATCTGCTCGGGGCAGAACTTCAGCCGCGGGCCGATAGGGAAGTCCCAACCCGGTTCACCGGGTTCAGATATTATTATCTCCTGTCCAAAAAGTGTGATCTTGCCTTTGATAATGATGTGCAGCTGCAGGTAGAAATCGCCGGCAGTGGGATTATAAATAAATTTAATCGCCTCCCCAATGCCGGTCTTTCCGGGTTCGAGAAGCTCGGTGAAGAAATCGCTTCTATCAACGGCAGTTTCCGCAGAAAGACCTGATACCTGACCGTCCTGCAATTTGAAATCTGCGGTATTCCCATTACTGGACAAGAAGGCAAATTGCACGGTTAAGCCGTCCTGGGCATTGATAAATTGTAAAAGCTCATTAGAGACGTCTTCCAGCCGTTCTACTCCCAGATGGATGACCTCTCCGACCGGGACAGGAACAGGGACAGAGAAGTCCGATATTCCATTGCCAATCACCGGCCGCCAGAGACGTTTAGCCAGTTCTCTGACGTATTCAAACAGGTTAATGGGCAAGGGTAATGACGGGATATCGCCGCGCCAGACAACTGCGAAACCCGTGTCCTTTTTTCTCTGTTCTCCGTTTTCTACAAAATATTGACGGCCGTTGCCGCAATTGGGGCAGACCCAGGAAGCCGGAAGAAAGTCGAAAGGCGTCCAGGGCTGGATTCCGCGGCCTGGATCTCCCTCGGCCGGATCGTATATATAACCGCAGGTATCCTGGTAACATTTCTCAAAGGGCCGGCGGAAAATAAGGGTATCATCACTCCAGTGATCAGGCAGAACCTGGCACAGGTCTCCAGCCTCGCGTATTTCCTTGAGGACATTGACCAGGTCTTGAGGGAGCACCACGGTTTTCTTGCCCGTCAATTCATCCGCCTTGAAATTCCAGACTGTGCTCAAACGGTCAAAAGGGATCCTGTCTATCTTCTGAAGATCAGCGGCGATGCCCTGAAGACACTTTGGCAGAGGTTTTCTCTGATCGCTGAAGGGGTTCCCGAAATACCAGCGCACCTCGCCCTGGTCAAGAAGGGAGGTTTGTTTTGCCAGGTACTTTCCGTTGCCATAGCCAGTTTCCTTATCCGGTTCGACTGCGGAGATAATCGGCAGCGGCAGCCACATCGGCCATTGCCAGGCATTGCTCTCTTCTCCGCTTCCGTAGTCATTGACCACCTTAACGCCAAAGGCCATCAGGATAGCGTTCCGCAAGTAATTACTGGAATCCTGAAGTTCTGCCATCGAGGGCAGCGACACGGCTATTTCCTGGAGGGTGAAATGAAACTTCTTGGACAGCGGCCCGATGGAAAAATCGAATTCTATAGTACAAATTCTCCTGGGATAGCGTCTATCTTTGCTAATTAAAAGGTGATCAAGCGCGGCAATTTCGACCGGCTTGACCTCAGGACTAATAAAATTGCATCCGTAAATATACACGTCCGTGGGTGGGTTCTCGCGGTTTGAACCACGGCGGAGGACGCCTGGTGTAGTCCCTTTAACCAGGGTTGCCAGGTTCTCTTTCAATAAACTGGCATAAATTTCTTTAGGATTTGAAGGATTCGCTATTGCATCAACCTTTTTAGTGGTAACGCCCAGAATGGTGGGGACATTCAACAGGATGCACAGCGGCCAGAGATTACTGGTGCCCGTGTTCTCATCAACCACCTTGATTTTAGTAAACATGACCGGGCCAAAGCGCTCGGCGCCTTCCAGCTTTTTGAGTTTGAGAGATGAGGGTACCTGCACTTCCAGTTCCAGGATGCTGCCTATTCCGGGTATTGGAATAAGACCGGTCAGGCTGCGGCTGCTTTTGATAGTAAATGACAGTGTTCTGATGCTAAAGTGTTTCCTTCCGCTGGGGTAAGTTATTATCTTGCTCTTCACTTCTTCGGTTATCACGGAATATTTAACGTCTACCCCGTAAACATAGACATAGAAAGTATGGCTGGGGGAAACATTTTCGAGTATGGTTTGCGTGCTTAATTTGATCAGATCGTCAAATGAAATACCGGTAATCCGGGAACTGGTTACTGCTAGAATGACTGGCGCCATTATACACCCCCTTAATCTTGAAGCTAGGGAAGAGTATACAATTTAAAAGACAGAAAAACAAACGAGTGATGGAAAATGTTTTTACAGTTTGAATTCAGCAGATATAAACAATCATCTAATTGCCACTTTTCACCTTCTAAGCACTTATTATACCCGCCAATTCTCACTAAGTCCTCACGATTTGGCCAATTTAAGGTAAATATTTTGAAAAATAGTTACAGTTTGGTAAATGCGGCCTAAATGCTGAATATCCAAATAATTTAGCGGAAGATAATATTTGGGTCATTGTTATTGGTTTTTGCTATTCTGTTTGCTATTCTTTGTTAGCAAACATTAGTCACCATGGCGCGTAATACTCCCTTAAGTCCTAATAATAAATGGTGACATTATAAGGCTAAAGTTGTCTTTACAGACGCACTTCGAAACCGGTAGTCGAGGGTTAGAATCCCTCCAGGCAAACCACTTTTATTTCACAGGTGGTGGAGGCATGGGCGGAGCCTTTTCTGCCGCTTCAACCGGGGGCGGTTCCTCACCCGGTTTATAGATGCGGCTAATTTCAAAGATAACCGGATTCCTGAAGTCGGAGCAGGCTAATCTAAGACTATCCGGATTTCTCCCCCAGGGAAATTTACCGCCAAACCTCAGGATCCTGATATTGGATTGCAGAACAGCGAAGGCATTGAAACACATGCCACCGGGAGTTGTAGCACCCACGATCCATTCATCCCCAACTTTATGACCGGCGCCGCACCTGCCCTCCTGGGATATTACCTTAATTCGCACGTCATACTCTGGTGACATACCTGTTCCTCCTTCAATAAAATAGGGCACAAGAAGTAGCCGCTCCATCACTGCCTGAATATAACAAAGGATAAGCCGCCAGTATCGTAAAACACTGATATTGAGGTAGCTGCCCCCTACCTCTTAATGGAGTTACCATCTATGTTATTGAACGCAGCCTAGCAAGTCAAGAGCGGGTTTTGACCTTAAAACCGCATTATCCTTCAGGCATAACTCACAGGTTAAAACAGCAGTTATTGAAGTTTTAGCCGTCACATTACATGATGTAGCGGCTGCTGCAACCGGGCAGACCAGCCGGAGTTGGAACAGCAGTGGCCGTTGTTGCAGAGACAGCCGGTGCCGGGGTGGCGTACTGGGGCTGAATTAATCTCAATTTCGCGATATTGTTTTCGAACCACGGAGCAATGGAGGTATACTCCACGTCATTAAAGAAATAAACATTTTTAACCTGCATTGGTAATGACGTTTAAATATTTATTGCAGCTGCAAGACAATCCGATTCATTTTTGCCGCACCAAAATAATCTCCAGGCGAACCTGTAATTAAGCCTTTCGTTTAACCAATTTTAATAAATTTTTACCCTCTTCAGCAACCGAAGCAAAATAATTGACCCTCACCCCTGCAGCCGTACCCGGAGTACCCTTGACTTTTCGTGCGCAAGATATATAATATAATGAATGACCATTCATTCATTATATCAAGGAGGCCAGGATGGCTGATAGAGAGACCAGAAAGAAACAAATTGGGGACAAACGGCGTCAACAAATATTGGACGCGGCTTTGGACCTTTTTGCTAAACAGGGTTACGCGGAATCCACCATGCCTGAGATCGCCAGGTCAGCCGGTCTGGCGACAGGTACTATCTATATTTATTATCCCAGCAAACGGGAATTATTCATCGCTGTCATAGAGAGCTTGATGGTAGTTCCAATACTTAATGTCTTTAAAAATGAGACCGGAGAAAATTTTCAGAAAACCTTGAAAAAAGCCTTAAATGAACGCCTTTCCATTTTACAAAGTGTACTTTTGACCAAGCTGTTATCTCTGATCGGAGAGATTCAGCGTGATGCTGAACTGAGGGCCATATTCATGGAAAAACTTATACGGCCATTTTTAGCCAGGATGGAAGAACTCTATCGCGCGCGCGTTGAGGCAGGAGAATTCCGGCCTATGGAACCTGCCGTTACTGTCAGATTGGTCGGCGGCATGATGCTGGGTATGAATTTTTTAAAAAGTATAGAGGGTGAGAATAGCCCTTTGAACCGCCTGCCGCAAGGCCAAATCGTCGACGAAATGGTGAACTTTGTACTTTTTGGACTAAACCAGCCAGGCGCTAAACCACGGGCGGGCAAGTAAAAAGGAGGGAATATGCACAAACGAATTCTGATACCGGTAATCGTTTTATTAGTAATCGGCGTTGGCGGTGGACTATGGTGGAACTATCACCGCAAAGAAGCGCCAGTTGATATTTCTACAATTAAAGCTTCTGGATTTATCGAATCTACCAATGTCGGGATATCGCCAGAAATAAGCGGACGCATAATCTCAATTGCATTCGATGAAGGCGATCAGGTTACCCCGGGTGATGCTATTATCAAACTGGATGATTCTATACAGCAGGCCCAACTTAAGCAGGCTCAAGCCACCCTGCAGGTAGCCCAGAGCGCTTTGCAACAAGCTCAGGCAGGGCTGCCGGTTGCCCAGGCCGTCTTACAACAGGCCCAGGCAGCGCAAAACCAGGCTAAGATTTATATGGATGGCGCCAAAACGGCCTGGAAGGATGCTCAAGAAATACAACAAAATCCGCTGGAGATCGATATTCGCATCGCCCAGGCTCAAAGCCAACTGGACTTAGCGGAAAAGGGCTTAGAATACGCTGAGGATATTACGGGGTCAATCAACGATGCCGTATATCCCTTCAAATTAGTTTATGCCACTCAACAGCGAGACGGCGCCAGGATTGTGCTGGATAGTTTGCTGGCTATTAAAAATAATCCTCAAAGTCTCAAGGCCAGTACAGACCAGTTGCAGGCAGCTTATCAAGTTGCTTCCGCAGCGGCAGAGGGTGCAGACAAAGCCGCCCAAACGGCCGCCAGGCAAGTTGATGTGACAGATAAGGCCGCGCAAACCGCCGCCAAACAGGTAGATCAAGCCCAGGCATCTTTGGAATTGGCGCAGGTTAACCTTTCCAGAACTGTTATTGCTTCACTGGTGGCAGGCACAGTAACTCAACGAAATGCAGAAATTGGTGATTTAGCCCAGCCTGGAATATCGGTTCTGACACTATCTGACCTCAAAAAATTGACTCTCACAATATATGTTCCTGAGAGGCAAATAGGTCTGGTTAAACTCGGACAAAAAGCCAATGTGGCGGTAGATGCTTATCCCGGACAAGTATTTCAGGGGACCGTGACATTTATCTCATCCGCAGCAGAATTTACACCTAAAAATGTTCAGACCGTGGAAGAGCGGGCGAAAACTGTAATTGCCGTGAAGATAACCTTGCCCAATCCGGAACAGAAGCTCAAGTCCGGTATGCCGGCGGATGCCGGTATCATAACCCAATAAAATAATGCCAAGGAAAGACTGATGGAAGCGGCGGCAATCGAAGTTAATAATCTGCAAAAAAGATATAAGGATACAATCGCTGTAGCAGGCATAGACCTCACTGTAAAAAAGGGGGATATCTTTGGCTTAGTGGGAGCGGATGGAGCCGGGAAAACGACCAGTATCAAAATGTTATGTATGCTGGAGCGCCCTTCGGCCGGAACGGTGGCCATAATGGGCCTGGACACCTTGAAACAGGCTGCATATATCAAACCCAGGATCGGCTATATGTCCGAGCGATTTAGCCTGTATTCTACTTTGACAGTTGAAGAGAACCTGGATTTTTTTGCCCGTCTGCGCCTTGTTCCCCGGGTACAAGCTCGAGAGCGAAAGAAAGAATTGCTTGAATTCAGCCGCCTGGAGCCGTTCCGAAACAGGCTGGCTGAACAATTATCCGGCGGTATGCAGAAAAAGTTGGCATTATGCTGCTGTTTGATTCATAAGCCCGAGATAGTCTTCATGGATGAGCCTACCAACGGTGTTGATCCTGTATCACGACGGGATTTTTGGCTGATAGTATCGCGTTTTGTAGCGCAAGGAATCACCGTTTTTGTTTCCACCCCTTATCTGGACGAAGCAGAAAGATTTAACCGGGTGGCGTTAATGCACGAGGGAAAGATAATTGCCTGCAATTCTCCTGAAAAATTAAAATCTCAACTTCCCGGAGAATTAATACAAATCAAGACTGACCTGCCGGAAAAGGCGCTGGCTTTGCTGCGCAAAACCGCCTGGATAACCAGCGCTCAAATTTTCGGTGATGCGATTCATCTCCTGGTAGACAATGCCGGAAAAAGGTTATCAGAAATCCCTGTTTTGCTTAAGGAAGAGGGATTAACGCTTGAGGATGCCAGACCCATTGCTCCAGGTCTTGAAGATGTTTTCATCAACTTACTGGATGGATCAAAAGCACCCGTTGCTCCGCTAGTTCTATCAACAGAAAGCGCTAAAGCGGCACAAAATAAGTCCGCTGATCCACAAGGGAAGGTTATCCAGGTCTCGAGTTTGACCCGCAAATTCGGCCATTTCACAGCCGTAGACCAGGTTAGTTTTGCCGTTAAACGGGGTGAAATTTTTGGATTTTTAGGGCCTAACGGGTCAGGTAAAACTACCACAATCCGTATGCTCTGCGGACTATTAAAACCCACTTCCGGCGAGGCTGACGTCCTGGGACAGGACATGATGACAGTTTCCAATACCTTTCGGACAAAAATTGGTTATATGTCACAGAAGTTTTCTCTTTTCCCGGATTTGACTGTAGCTGAGAACATCAACTTCTACGGCGGTCTATATTCACTTTCCGGGCCTCTATTGAATGAGAGGAGGAACTGGGTACTGCAGATGGCCGGCCTGCAGGGTAAAGAAAAATTGCTTTCACGGGACTTATCCGGCGGTTGGAAGCAAAGATTAGCCCTGGGATGTGCCATTATACATCGACCTCAGGTGATATTGCTCGATGAACCCACTGCCGGAGTCGACCCATTATCCAGGCGGTTTTTCTGGGATCTCATCCAGGAACTAGCCATCCAGGGTACAACTATTCTGGTCAGCACCCATTATATGGATGAAGCAGAACACTGCCACCGTCTGGGGTTAATGCATCGAGGGAAATTAATTGCCACCGGGAGTCCATCCCAACTAAAAACAGAACAGATTAAAGGCAAGCTAATAGAAATAAAGTGCTCGGACCTGACCAAAGCCGTGGAATTACTCTCAACTCAACCGGTTTACCATCAAGTGGGATTTTTCGGCAGCACCATACATTTGATAGTGGATGAAGAACAACCCGACTTCCAGGATATTCGTACCTTATTAGAAAACCAGGGTGTTTTGATCCAAAATATTACGCCAATCCCTTTTACGATAGAAGATGTGTTCGTGTCATTGATCGAAACCCAAGAAAACCAGGCCGGTTCTTTAAAAACAAAAGGAGTGTGAGCCATGCTGCAGCGTATTTTGGCCATTTGTATAAAGGAATTCATTCAACTTCGCCGCGACCGCCGCACCCTGGCCATGGTGGTAGTTATACCCCTGATCCAGCTTATTCTTTTTGGTTATGCTTTGAGTTCAGACATCAAAAATATCTCTCTGGCAGTGTGGGATAACAGCCGTTCCACTGAAAGCAGAGAACTCATCCAGAGCTTTAGCAACCAGGACCTGTTTGCCCTTAAATATTATGCCACCAGTTACCAGGATATCTACAATTTGATGGACGCGAGCTCTATTTCCGCTGCCCTGGTTATACCTGCGGATTTCGCTACCAACCTACAGGCCGGTAAAACGGCGGCTGTGCAGTTTTATATTGACGGCTCCGAATCTGCCAAGGGGACCCAGGCACTTTCTAATGCCAGCCTGATAACCCAGGCCAAAGGGGTCTCATTAGCCTCTCAATCAAGGGGAAAGAATGGGGTTTATACACCACTTACGATTCAACCCCAGGTGTTATATAACCCGGATCTTAAAAGCTCCATATTTTATCTTCCGGGGGTAGTAGGCGTCATCGTACAGTTTCTCATTGTTATGCTCACTGCTTTTGCGATTGTCAGGGAACGAGAGACGGGAACTATAGAACAGCTAAATGTCACTCCTTTAAGCCGGGGAGAACTTATCATTGCCAAAATTATCCCGTACATCTTCGTGGCTTACTTACAAATATTATTAGTTATCGGCGGTTCCATGCTGATTTTCGGTCTAACGATTAAAGGAAGCTTGCTGCTCTTATTGGCCCTGTCCTTCGTTTTTGTTTTGTTTTCACTGGGAATTGGAATTCTTATCTCCACAGTTTCACGCACCCAGTTCCAGGCCATGCAATTGAGCGTAATGGTCCTTCTGCCTAATATTATGCTTAGTGGTTTTATTTTTCCTATAGATTCTATGCCCAAAGTAATACAATGGGTTTCAGCAGTGTTGCCCCTGACCTATTTCCTGCGTATTTTACGGGGCATCGTGGTTAAGGGAGTGAATATGCAGTTTTTATGGACAGACACTGGAATTCTGGCAGGTCTGGCTGTAGCAACTTTGATTTTCGCCGCCTCCCGCTTAAATAAAACTACGGCTTAAATAAGAACCAGGAGGGGCTGTGCAACCCGAAAAGGGGTTCCACTGAAGAAGAAATTGAATAACCTTCATGGTGGGGGCATCCGGCTGTGATGGTTTTTGGATTTAACCCATTTAAAAGTCTTCAGCCCGACCTGTGCCAGGTCGGGCTGAAGCTTGTGGAGGGAGGTAAGAGAAGTGTCAGTTATCCTGACATATATATTATACACTCCAATTCTCACTAAGTCCTCTCTTTTTTCTCACATTTGGGGCTTTTTTTCTGAATATTTCACAATTCAGGGCGCAAGTGGATAAAAACGTCTTCAAGCTGAAGAATTACAGGAGGTAAGGAACAAACAAATGCCAGTCGGGGAGGTTGGGGAGGCTCAATTTATACTAGAAACACGGCTTGATTTTGGAATAAATAAGGCAGATATTATGTCAATTCGGGATGGTGGATTTTTAACCATTCTACTAAATCCAGCCGCAATCTTTTTGCCAGGTCTAACATTTCACTCACTTCTTGCCCAGAAGCCATGCCAATTCTTTCATAATCAGCGATATTACGCTTGTGGCGGAACTTGTTCAATTTCTCTACGGTCCTCGGATCTGTTCCCAGAGTAAAAGCCAATGACTGAATAGTCCAATAATGATGACCCTCACTGCCAGCGCGATAGCCACTGGCAGCCAGCGCGGCAATACCCATGGTTAGCGCAGCACTATAAGCCATGATAAAACGCCTGTCAGTACTGAGGTTGGATATTTGGGCATCCGCCAGGTCTCTGTCAAAAACCGCCAACAACTGCGTGATTTCAGACTTACTTGTTTTATGAGCTTTGAATTTACCTTCACCGGCTAAGTCGGTTAAGCTCATTCTCATCTCCGATTAAAAAGATCTTTTCCCCTTCAAGTACCGAGTTAACGAAGTGATGGTCACTCTTAACTTTCAATTGAAACTCTTCAAGTGGATAAACAACAGAATTAACTTCCCGGCCCAGGGTTTTCTCAGCCGAATTCAAGAGGCTAACAACATCGTCAAACGTGATATCACCGATTATCATAATATCGATATCACTGGCCCTGTCTTCTGTCCTGTTAGCAACAGACCCAAAAATAAAAGCCAAATTTATCTGCCGGTCGGCTGGATTCAAGGCAGAACGCAAGATATCTACCACTCCGGCTGTCTTTACCATGAGGTTGTGCAGTTCATTAAAGATAGGGCTCCTGGGGTTAGCCTGGTAATATTTTTGTTTACCTGAAGTGGTAGAGACTAACAGACCCAGTTTTTCCAGGCGCGCGAGCTCACGGCTTAAATTGGTAGAATCCAAACCAAGTAAAGCCGTAAGCTGCCGGACAAAATAACGCTCATCGATGTGGATGAACAGCCATCCGAGCACTTTTGCTCTTAGCTTAGACCCCAATAAAGCCGGTAATAAATCGTTATACATAGTATTATTTACTGCGATAGCAGTATATTATACTGCGATCAGGGAATTGTCAAGTTGATAGGCACAAGGATAAATTCCTTTATTAAGGCAATTATACAGCATTTTTAAATTATGCATGTTCACTTCAAACACATCGTCCCCCTGGTTTTTGTAAAACTGTGCAGAGAATTGTTCAAAGTTACTAAGGGATAAAATGTAACGCACCCCATCGCGGTTGCCTAAAATGGTATATAGTGGTAAATAATAAGGGGGTGCCTATGAAAAGTAAAGGATTTCCAACAGGAATACTTTGTGTCTTGTTGTTTTTATTTTTGTTGGCAGTCCCTATGGCCTGCGCAACTGGCCCACTGGGACCGGGAACGGAAAACGATACACTACGCGGGGCGCCGCCGAATCTCAAGGTTCCTATACGGCCGGCCCAATCCAGTCCCAGCAGTCAGCAGCTAACGCCAGTGGAATCCCTCGATGCAACACCTGCGAGCCCTTTAATAACACGTCCGACTGCGATCTCCAGGGTACCACCTCTCACGGGAATGGTAACTGTACTACCGGCAGAGTCCCCTGCGTCAACCTCATCAACCCCACTAACCACCCGCTCGACGGCACTTCCCAGGGCAACAACTCTCCCGGGTTCGTTAATAGAACCGTCGATTACGGCCCCTGAGGGAACTGCCTCAAGGCCGTTAACGACACGCTCAACGGCATCCTCCAGGGTACCACCTCCCACTGGACTGGTAACTGCACTACCGGGGGTACCTCCAGAGGCAACGTCCTCAATCCCACTTACCACTCGCTCGACAGCATCCTCCAGGTCAACATCTCTTCCCGGACCGCTGATTGCACCATCGACTGTGTCCCCCAAGGTAACATCTCTTCCAAATACGGGATTGCTGAATCCTTCCCTTCCGATGATATCACCGACAAGAACGACAGAGACGCTTCCTCCAGATCCTAACAAGTATATAGCGGTTTTCCTTGATTCCGTGCAGATTCTGGACAACTCGGACAGTGGAGGGCCTGGCGAGATAGAGATATTTTCTGGCGCAAGCACGGGTGACAAGGTGCAAAACGCGAGGTTTCCCGTTAAGCAATGGCACGAAGCGCCTAACGGCACCATAATAAGCGTAAATCTCCCGATCTTTTGTCTTCCCGAAGACCAGATGGGTGATGGTCTTCGCTTATTTATGATGGCGTGGGACGATGACGACGTTCAAAATTGGAAAGAATGGGCCGTGGAGAATGTTCCAAGCTGGTTCTCAATCAATGGACAGTCCATAGCCCCAAATCCTGATCAGGATCCAACTAATTACTTGAAAAGCATGCGGGAACAGGCCGCCGATTTCATCGGTGTTTATGACTACACCTACACCCGTGAGGAAAACTGGGGCGCGGGGCCAGATATTGGGAAGGTATATTGGGCACATAATAGAAATGCTGTGTTTAGCTACCGAATACTCTATACAGAGGCCTTGAACCGCCCCGTCGAAGTGAGACTAAACCCGATCGATATTTACGAAAATGGGGATTCCTTCGATGCTGAAATATATGTCTGGACCCGGGTTGCCGATTTTTTCAACGGCAATGTGTTAGGTGAGGTCATTAGCCGCTTCCCCAGTTCTGGCACGACCAGCAAGAGCGATAATGATGTGATTGGGGAAAACTGGCAGCCTGAATGGAAGGTTATTTTCGACACACCTGAGGCAGGGCCTTTCCTATACTGGGAGGTTGGAGTATGGGACGAGGACAACCCTTCTCTCTTAGACAATCATGATATGCTGGGCATATACTCCGGGTACACATTCTTTGGGAATTCGTATGGACAAACGGGACTCTCCAAGGAAGAAGCGGGTAGCTATTGGGCGGGTGGGAGGGTAAATGGTACTAAAGGGGATTGCGACATTGGGTTACAAATCATAATAAAATAATTGACAAGCGGAATGGGGGATTCTCACAAAGTCCTCTCTTTTCTAATTTTATTCCAAAAACTAAAAAGCCCGCTCTAAAAAAAGACCGGTTTACTATGGCGATATTGTCCGAAATCTTGTTCTTGTGTTAATGTTCATCTTTGTTCACTTCTAATATTTGTTACTAATGCAAAAACATCGGGATATCCTCAGGCACTTAAAGAATCAGAATCCATTTTTGTATAACTTTTTCTTATTCCTGGAAAAGGAAATATCAGGCTGTATCACGTTTAATTGAACCAGCCCGGGTAAAGGAGAGCAGATGGAACGTACCATTGACACCCCTCAGCCTAAGGCAGCGCAGAACAGCGGGGTGGCCAAATAAGCCTGCCGCAGCAGAAACTCAATCCTGGCTGGCAACCAGACATGGGGCGGTACAAATAGCTAAAGAGGAGACGACAGCAAATAGGTTTAACCAAGAAAGGCTTTAAGGCAGTTGTCATTTAATGACGTTTTATGCTATAATAGTCGGCTAAGAGGCGACAATAATGTCATATAACGTCAGAACACTTGGTGGGGCTGGAAGCGATCTGTTAGCACAGATCTCTCGCCAGGGTAAACGTATTTTTATCTACGAGGATGCTGTCAAAGCATATGGCAGCGATAATCGCAGGTTGCGTGAATTATTGTCAACATTAGTCAAACGTGGCTGGCTGCAACGTATTGAGAAGGGTAAATACCTGATAATACCGTTTGAAGCTGGCAGAGAGCGAGAATGGACAGAGCATGAATTTATCATCGGCTCTTATCTAATCGACCCCTATTATATAGGTTTTCGCAGCGCCTTGAATTATTACGGCTATACCGAACAGATTAGCCGCAAAGTATATATAGCCTCTACCAAACGTAAGCTGAAATCTTCTCTGATAATTTCCGGGGTAACCTATCAAATGGTCAAATTGCCTGAGCGAAAATATTTCGGAATTAAGCAGATTACTATCGATAACTACCAAATCAATATTTCAGAACCCGAAAAAACCATCGTAGATTGCCTGGACCAGATACGTTACTGCGGAGGAATAGGAGAAGTAGCCAAGGCCTTGTGGTACGGGCGAGAGGATCTGGATTTTACCAAACTGGCTGAATATTCCAGGCGGAATGGCAACCGGGCTGCCAGCCAACGCCTGGGGTATCTTATTGAATCCCTGGGATTCCGGGCCGAGAAAGCCATAAAGATCCTGCAGAGTAACCTGAGTACCCGATATACCCCGCTGGATATTCTTTCTAAGCCCAAGGGCAAGCATATCGAGCGATGGAAGATAATTGTGAATCTTCCAGAAAATGAATTGTCACAATGGAAGGATCAACGATGATTTCGAGGACAGATTTACAAAGACTGGCCAATCGGGAAAAGATAGGCCTGGGTGTTCTGGAGAAAGATTATGTCCTCACCGAGGTACTGAAGGCTCTCTCCCAGGTGGCGTCGCTTAAAAGCTTATTGGTATTCAAAGGCGGTACCGCTTTACGCAAGGTTTACTTTGCCGACTGGCGCTATTCAGAAGACCTGGATTTTACCGTTAAACAGGAAATGAATGAGAAGGAACTACGGAATGCCATGGATGAATGGTACTTCCAGCTAGAGCGAACATCTCAGATAAGACTCACCACGAAAATGCTGCATAAACCGAATGGATATGCCCGTGTCAGGGCACAATTTACCGGTCCGTTAGCATATCCAGGTATGATTTTCATGGATCTGAGTTTTGATGAACCACTTTGCCTTGAGCCTGAACAAAGGCTCATTTTATCTCAACCGTTCTTATCTGAAGGTGAGTCCGTACTAGCCTACCGTCTTGAAGAGTTACTGGCTGAGAAAATCAGGAGTTTGCTCGAGAGAGGCAAGGCACGGGACTATTATGATGTCTGGCGACTACTTAAAGAGCAAGCCTCCCTATTGGACTTCAAACTGTTGGGTCAGGTACTAACTAAAAAGCTAATCCATAAAAATCTCGTTTTCACAGGCATTAGTGATTTTCTACCGAAAGATAGCGCTACACTTAAACAATACTGGTCGAGTGAACTTGAACAACAAATTCTTCAGCTTCCGGCATTTGAAACGATACTACGGGAGATAGAAAAATTACTCAAAGAACTGGTTATAGCCAATTTGTAAAAATGTATACTTAGCACGGATGTTTGTGAAACAATTTTTCATAGAGAAACGCCAGGTCAAGAATCCAGTTGCGCTAAAAGATTGGAGACTGGATTTCGCTATGCAGGGGAATAGCAGCAAAACAATTGGAGGGAAGACACTTCAGACACACCGTCCCCTCTGGTTCAAATTGACACACACTGCTGCCCAAGTTATTATTAGCCTGTTATCAAGTTCATAGGGTGGACCAGAAATAATACTTTGAAGACGATTCAATAAGGAAACCAGGAAATGCGAAAAACAAGGATTTTAATTGTTGTGCTCTTATTATCTCTTTTATTAACGGCTTGTACCGCTAACGGAAAACAGGCGTCATCTTCTCCGTTGCCGGCCATCGGAACCTATGTAGTGGGCGACTCCCCCTTTGGCATCTGCTATGACGGCACCAATATCTGGACTACTAACGGAGGCAGCAACGACGTCACCAAACTGAAAGCCAGCGACGGCAGCATAATTGGAACGTATGCGGTGGGAGCTAATCTCGCCGGCATCTGCTTTGACGGCACCAATATCTGGACGGCTAACGGAAGCAGAAACAACGTGACCAAGCTGAAAGCCAGCGACGGCAGCATGCTGGGCACCTATGCGGTAGGAGACTGCCCCATGGGTATCTGCTTTGACGGCACCCATATCTGGACGGCAAATTGGGGCAACGGCACCGTCACCAAACTGAAAGCCAGCGACGGCAGCATGGTGGGCACCTATGCGGTGGGCAACTTCCCTATGGGCATCTGCTTTGACGGCGCTAATATATGGGTGGTAAACCAGGAAAGCAACGATGTATTTAAATTGAAAGCCAGCGACGGCAGCAGGCTGGACTACTATGATGTGGGCAACTTACCCTCCAGTGTCTGCTTTGACGGCGCTAATATATGGGTGGTAAACAAAGAAAGCAACAACGTCACTAAACTGAAAGCCAGCGACGGCAGCATACTGGGCACCTATGCGGTGGGCAACTTCCCTATGGGCATCTGCTTTGACGGCAGCAATATCTGGGTAACAAACCAGGAAAGCAACGATGTCACTAAACTGAAGGCCAGCAACGGCGGCAGGCTGGGCACCTATGCGGTGGACAACTTACCCTCTGGCATCTGCTTTGACGGCACCAATACCTGGGTGGCTAACTGTGGCAGCAATAGCGTTAGCAAACTGAAGTAAAAGCGACTGCGACTGCTGGAGGAGAGGCAAAGTCATTCAACCCGGCAGTGTTCAGCAGCAGGTTTAGCTAAATAGAGGGCAAAGGAAAGGCTTTAGCGGGGGCATAGTGATGGGTAAGGCCAAAGGGAAACCGGCCGGGAACGCTGGTTACCGCGATAGTCACTTCAGTTCAAAAGTAACGCTCACACTTGCATTGACAGCAATCTGGCCTAAGGCCATAGTGCTGCCGCCATCTGATATACCTTGCGAAGGGGCATTCTGAATAACATTCTGCGACATTGCGGAGGACGCTCCCCACCATGAGTAGGAGCGGTATCCCCAGTTGCTGTTTTCATTAATAGAAAGAGGGACGCCGACGGTCTGTCCCATCTCTTTTGCCAAACTTTCAGCTTTTTCACGGGCAGCCTGAATGGCCATGGCACGTCCCTGGTCACGGTACTTGCGCAGTTCTGTGGTGCGGAATTCGATGCCGTAGACATGGTTCACACCACTTTCCAGAATGGTACTGTATAGGGCCTCGAATCTGGATACATCCTTAAGAGTGAAGGCAATGTTCTGGCTTACAAAGTAGCCAACAAGTTCCCGCTTCTGATATCCGTCCTTCAGATAAGCATCCTGGTAGCGCGGTTCGATGCTTATGTAGTCTGTCTGAATGTATTTCTCTTCTACGCCCAGGCTTTGCGCTTGAGCAAGCACTTTCTTGATAATGACATCGTTGTCATTCTTGGCCCTGGTCAGCACTAAGTCGCTGGTTTCGACGCCCACGGAGAACACGACCTCATCGGGCACCACCATCACATCGGCACTGCCAGTCACGGTGACGCTACGAGGCTGCCGTGTTGAATTGGCAGAGGTTCCACACCCCACTCCCATCATCATCAAAAGGGCAATAATAGCTATGACAGGTACAAGCCGACACTTCAATGACATCCTCCTCAAATACTGCATATTACCGTACATTATAAGCTGAACCTATCAACAATGCACAAATATACCCTCAACGATTTTTATCCCTTTAGAGAGCTATTCCGACGCCTCTTCTGAGTACTCTTCATCTGCGGTTGAAAACTTATGGGATTATGGCTTTGTTAGCAGTTTTACTCCTTCTTAATAACGCATAGACACGCAACCCCACAATTCCTATTCCCAGCAAAATACCAGCCGGTAGTTCAGGAACCGGAAATGAAGGGGAACCTGAAGGCGGTTTTAAATAGGAATCATGGCCTCCGAAAATTACGTGGCTATTGCCATGCTGGTCATGGTTAGTAATAGTTATGCCCAGATAATTTCCCTGATGTACCGTAAAGCCTTCACGATCGATATAAAACGTCAGAGGGTAAGAGTTTACAGAGTTTAAAGATTGAATCATACTTAAACCTGGCTGCTGATACGCGCTTTTTCCTAATACTTCGCCTGCCGGTCCATATTCTCCAATATTAATGCCGAAGACCTGTGTGTAGTCTTCTTCATAATAATCCGCATAGAATACTACTTTCCATTCGCCTGCCGCAAAGGTTACATCATCTTGAGCTGGGTACTGCATTAGAAGGTCTATACTCTCATCGGGCAGAATGGTCGGACTATCATCCGGCCCTGCAGGAATCAGTATGGCCAGATGGACGGGAGGTATTACAGTGACATCAACATCTGCGCTGAGCCCTCCAGGTAAAGAGGCAGTAATTACGGCGATTCCAGTGGCTGCTCCAGTGACGACCCCATAACTACCGACCCAGGCGACGGCATTATTCGAACTTACCCAGGCGACCTGGGTGGAAAGGTCAACCTGCGAACCATCGGCATAAGTCCCCACTGCTTTAAGTATTACTTCATCCTCAACTGGTAGACCTGCCACTACCGGCGGATCAATACCTAAAGAAACTACCTCAGTTTGCTGCGGGTAATAAAGTACGGTGCCGCCACGATCCAGGATTTGAGCAACATCATTCATTGTCGCCGAACCAGCGCTGATATCCAGATGATTATGGACTATTGCCAGATAATACAAATTTTCCATACCGGCTAGCTGGGAAATATCGGTGATCTGGTTGGAATTAAGATATAATTCGCTTAAACTGCCCAAACCCACGAGAAATGATAGATCACTATCATCGATATTATCCGAACACAGTTTAAGACTGCTGAGATTACTCAGGGTGGAGAGATAATGAATATCGGTAACAGGGTTTGAATCCAGTTCCAGATTATATAAAGTGGTTTTGTTGTTCAGAGGTGACAGGTCACTGACAAGATTGGCCGAGAGCCTGATACTCTGCAAGTTTAACAGGCTGGTTAAAGCGGAAATATTACTGATCCGGTTGGAATCCAGGTAAACCGCCTGCAAATTGGTCATACTCGCTAAAACCGAAATATCTTCGATAGTATTGCCGGACAGTCCAAGGTATATCAGTTTGGTCAGACCGGATAAAGCAGAAATCTGATTAACATGGTTATTATCCAGGTACAGGAAATAGAGGTTGGGCAGACCCGCGAGAGCTGTGATATTTTCGATCTGGTTATTGGCCAGCGTCACGGAATATAATTTGGTCAAACCGGATAAAGACGGAATATTGACGATCTGATTATCATTTAGATAAAGGTACATCAATTTGGTCAAGCCTGTTAAAGGCGAGATATCGCTGATCTGATTATTGGCAAGAACCAGGGTTTGCAGGTTAGGGAATTTTTCCAGACCGGAAAGGTTAGTAATATTGGCATTGTTGGCAGCTAAATATGTCAGGGCATTAAAATCCGAAGTCAGGATGTATCCCAGCGACCTATGCAAGGCCGCCTTGACAGCCGCTTCCAGATTATCATCCGGCAGGTCCAGGAGTACTTTCTGCGGGTCATAGGTTACGCTAACTCCCCTGTTTTTTAAAACATTAATGTCAGCCATATCATCTGATCCCGGGGTAATATCCAGGAAATTAGAGGAGACATTTAAAACACCACCGGAGGTTATACGAGTCCAGTTGGCCAAAGTCGAGATGCTATCTATCAGGTTATCCGCAACATCCATGGTATTTATCGGGGGCGGGTCTATAGGACTGCTTTGGCCACCGACCAGGGCATATAAATCATCACTCTCCAATTGATTGCCGGAAAGATATATTTCTTTAACATCAGGCAGCTCATCGATGTCGAACCCGCTGGTCAACCCGCAGTTCGCGAGACCCATGACTTCTACGCTGTCAAGATGAAGGGCTGCGATTCCATAAATAAAACTAAACGTGCCTAAGGGGTTACTGCTCAGGTTTAATATTTTCAGGTGTTCGGGAAACTGAGTATCCAGCCAAAAACCAGCGATATTGTTCCCGAAAAGATCCAGCCTCTGCAAGCTGGTCAACTCAGATAAATCAGGAATGTGTTCGATCTGGTTTCTGGCGAAGGACGCGTTCACCAGAGATGTTAATCCGGTGATGGGTTCCAGACTGGTTATCTGATTGAAATCCGCCCAGATTGCGTACAGGTTATGGCAATTCTCCAGAGGGGCAATCGAGGTAATCTGATTAAAATAGAGCCAGAGTGTTTCGAGAGTGGGGACGTCTTCCAGGGCCGAGATACTGCTGACCTGGTTACCGATCAGGTCAAGCTCCTTTAATCTGGGTAGGCCTCGCAAGGATTCAATACTGCTAATTTTATTGTCAGCCAGATTTAAGTAGCTTAAATATTCCATGTCCTCCAGCGGACCGAGATTGCTGAGATTACTATTGTTAATCGATAGCATGGTCAGGCCGTTCAGGTTATCAAGAAAAGAAATATTACTGATATTGGCGCCGTTCAGACCCAGCACCGAGAGGTTGGTCAGGTAAGATAAAGGTGAGTAATCGCTGACACTGGTATTACCCAGAGAAAGTTCTTTAAGATCGGTTAAATGGTGTAAAATCTCGATGTTGGTGATCGGGTTATGGCCCAGAGACAGACGATCGAGATTAATACCATATTGCAGCCCTTCGAGGTCAGCAACACCATAACCGGCTGCATAGAGATAAGTTAAGGATTCCAGGTCTGCCGGGATTACGCTGTGCGAACGTTCTCTTCCCAGGGCATCGTTGATGGCGGCACGCAAATTAGCGTCCGGGAAATAGACTCCTCCCTCTCCGCTGAAAGCCTGTGCATCGAATGTTTTGATTCCAAATGTTGATAAACAAAACAATACTGTGAGGACCACTTTCAAAATAATACCGGGAGTACCAGATGATACCAGCCGTTTCATACCCCGCCTCCTGTATAATCCGGGATTTCCCATATCACTCAAATTGATAGGACCTCGAACATTTTTGTTTTTAAAAGTGCTGATATACCTTTTACATTATATTGTTTTGCTGAACAAGTATGTGGTTTTCCAACCCCGGTGTTTAACCGGGCTTTTACTTTGCCGTTTTACTGTGGACAAATTGGGTTACACCGGATGGGAATACACCCTCTGGACTGTCCGTAGAGTCGAGAATATTCTGAAGATTCAGCGGAGAGTGGTTCTGGCCAGGCGGCATACTGTGGCAGCAATAACTTTAGCAAACTAAGGTAAAAGCCACTGCGACTGCTGAAGATTGAGGAGACTGGTTTCCTGTGAGTATGCCGAAAACAAATATAATCATTTTGAATATTAGTTCAGACACCACGTCCCCAAGGTCTCCTTTAGGCGGAGTTTTGCAAATCCTTCCTATGCCACCTTTTGCAATCCCGCTCTTCACAATTGTCTGTTGTGTTGCAGCGCAAGCTCCAGTAACGGGCACAATCAAGACGATTACACCCCTTGTTCAAACCAGCAATTCTATTAGTTGTGATTTCGGCTATATATAATACGAACGTGATCATCATCGCCAGTCCAACCCCCAGGATTCCCATGATGACAGAGAATTGGGTTTTTGATGCTGCGTTTTTGGGTGGGGTTTTCGTATTTGGTTTGTCGACAGTAGAGGCTGCAGGCACAGTCGGTATATTATTTGAAGGTACCGCTGCCGACCCACCTGGAACAGGCATGACAGGAACCGGAGGTGCAGCTGTAGATACGGTAGAGGGCAAAGTCTTAGACGTTGTTAAGCTTTGTGTAGATGGATTGGTGATGGTGCCGCCTATCAATCCAGAGGCATAGGAACCGCTTCCGTTTTCGGCTGTATATAATTCGTGTGGTATGGTATCTCTATTGGAGACTTGAATCGCCAGGTATTCGCCGGCATAGACAATGCCGGCAGTCGTCTGCCCTAGCGTTTGTCTGACTGAAGAAAGACTGTAGATGGTTCCCACAGAACTCAGTGTGAATGCTTTAAAGGTCATCCCATTTCAGGTTCCCACATCAACCCTGCACAGGCTCCCATATTTCCCCCAGTCGCTGAGAGAATATATCAATATGTGCCATACTCCGCCTAAGTACTGGGTATCGCTAAGGAAAGCCTGGTCTGAAATCCACATTGTGCTGGCGCCGCCTGCTATCGTGACCAGTTTAACCTCTCCTTTGTTGGCGGAATTGTTGGCCTGATCCATTACATATCCGCCGAAAACCGCTTTCGAATGCAGGTTCCATGTCTGCGGACCTGTACTATTATCAGATAAGGCAGAAAGCGTAATGGTTTGCTCTCTCTTTAGGTTTGGCACATTGTCCATGGCTATAACTGGCATACTCGAGATTCCCATCAGTTAATATTGCCAGTATAGCAACGATAATGGCTTGTTTTTTCATTCAGGCTCCCTTGCCAGCGCACGAAAGTGAGATCCATGAGCCAACCATATTAACGGCTTCGCCGATTTTAATGGCGATGTCGCTGCTCAGTGGAACTACCACTGCGCCATTTATCGGAACAGTAGTGACAACATTGGGATAAACCTCAACAAAAACGGCGTAGACCTTTTTATGAGAAAGACCTGCGCTGAAGAAATTAACTATCGGACTAAAAATCAACAATAATGCTTTTATTGACCTTACTCGAATAAATGGTCCTTTAAGTTTCGTACTTTTCACATTTCCTTTTTAAGGCCTGCTCTAAACTATTTATTTATCCCTGCCTGTTCATTTTCAGACCTCATTTTTCCGCTGATAAAAAACAAGAAACCGACCTGAAAATATCGGTTTCACCGTTAGATTGTTAACCAGGTAACCGAATGAAAAGAGATCTTCATCGTTTCCACAGTATTATAAATCAATAATAGTCAATAATTCTATAAGTTTATCATAAAACAGATAAAATACAAGAAATAAATGGTTACAAAAGATTACAAATAAGTAAAAATCACAAAAACAAAACCTCCGCGGTGCTGGCCGTGGCCGCCTATTTGGTACTTCCGGGATTTTTCAGCTTTGAACTATTTATTTTGAAAGATGTGGGTGAACAGCCAATTATAGCAGTGCTGCCGTGAAAAGGGGCTTGTGATAAAATATGGAAAAAGGAGGACGGCCATGCTAACCTCACAGGAAATCATCGAAAGACTGGATTTGAAGCCCCATCCCAGCGAAGGAGGTTACTATCGGGAGACTTATCGTTCAGCAGAAATCCTTAAAAGCGGGTCTTTGCCCCCTGGCTGTCGTGGTGAGAGGGCTTTAAGCACAGCTATCTACTATCTCCTGACACCGCAGACCTGTTCAAGGCTGCACCGCTTGCCGACTGCTGAAATATTTCATTTCTATATGGGTGACCCGGTGGAAATGGTACTCCTCTATCCTGACGGGCATCTTCAAGAAATCGTGATGGGCACCGATCTGGCTAATGGTCACCAGGTGCAGACCATAGTGCCGGCAGGAGTCTGGCAGGGGAGTATGCTCAAACATGGCGGTGGTTTGGCTTTGCTGGGCACAACCATGTCTCCCGGTTTCGACTTCAGGGACTATGAAGCGGGCCGGAAGGCTGATTTGCTGGCCCAATACCCTGACCAATTTAAATGGATTGAAAAACTAACTTTGGAGAAATAATACGCCTGACTTTTTCGCTATGGCCTGCCAGGAGGCTGAGCAGGCTTTGGGTGGTAGGAAAATCATGGGGACAAACTCTGAATCACCGGCAATGCTTCCTGAATGTTAATAGCATAACCCAGGCCTTCCAGGTCTTTTTCAAAGATAATGCCGATAATTTCACCATCCATATTTACCAGTGCACCACCGCTATCGCCAGTGTAAATAGGGGCGTCTGTCACAATAATATTGCGATAATACCTCCCCCGCACTCCCAGGCGTTTGATGATACCGTTGGTGGCAACGATTCCCTGGCCGTTGGAATTTCCCACAGCCACTACCGAATCCCCAACAGCGGCCTTAGATATATCGGCAATATTAAGTACAGGTAATTTTCCGGCATCGATCTTGAGTACGGCTA
>CAITCX010000516.1 GCA_903890885.1 uncultured Dehalococcoidia bacterium | reverse complement strand
CCCATCCTTGAAGGCGGACTCCTCTCTTACAGTTTTCAAAAAGGGGATTGTTTTGAGGTCGCTCCCGGTGAACAGCATTATATGCAGTTTGTTGATGATACCACTCTGGTAGTCCTCTATTCGGAGCCTTTTAATGCAGATAGTCCGGATATCTTTGTCGAGGAGCAATTACCGGATTTGAAGGAGCTCTTTAATGACTGATGTCAACCGTTCCAGAGTTAGCCTGGTGATCCTGAACAAAAATGACGCGACCGGATTGAAAGTAGTCTATCCTCGCATTCCTCTCTCGTGTGTGGATGAAGTCCTGGTGATAGATGGCCAGTCCGTGGACGATTCGGTGCAGTATTGCCGTGCTCGCGGTCTGCGGGTGATTGTACAGGAGAAACTGGGACGCGGCGAGGCTTTTCGCATCGCGGCCCGTGAAATTCGTGGAGACTATGTGATCTTTTTGAGTTCCGATGGCAATGAGGCCCCGGAGGATATCCCGCAGTTTATTCGCTTACTGGATGAAGGCAACGATCTTGTCATCGCTTCCCGTCTAGCGCAGGGAGGTAAAAACAAGGATGACGGCCGCTTTTTTCCTCTGCGAAAATGGATGCTGCAGTTATTTACGCTGGTTATAAATTTACGCTGGCAGGGCCACATCACTGATATTTGGAATGGCTACCGCGCTTTTAAAACCGAAAAACTGCGCAGACTGCCTTCGACTACTGACGGCCATATAATAGAACTGGAGCAATCAATCCATGCTTTGCAATTAGGCTATCGCATAGCCGAATTCCCAACTGATGAAGGCGATCGTGTTCAGGGTAACACCCGTAATCCCCTGGTCAAAACAGGCATGGGTCTGATCAATATTACTCTCAAGGAGATGTTTACTTTCCGTGTCATGGGTTGTTTCCTTCTCGTGTATTTAAATCTTATGGGAGTAGTGCAAGATATTTTTTAACTTCTTTAAATAAATTGAAAGGAAAATTATATGGAAAATCCCAAAGTCCTGGCGATCATACCGGCTTATAATTCCGAAGAGCATATTGAAAAGACCCTGGTGTCGTTACTCAAGCAGGACTATCCCGCGCTTACCCCCGTTGTTATCGATGACTGCTCCCGGGATAATACCTTGAAGGTCCTGCAAAAGTATGCCGATAAAATACGCATTATTCATAATAAGGAGAACAAAGGACTGGCCTGGGGCTTGAATCATGCCCTGTCATTGGCCCGGGATGAAGAGCTGTTTTTTATCATAGAAGACGATATTGATCTCGTCAATACTGACTATATTTCCCGCGGCGTACGCCATTTTCAGGACAGCCGCGTGGCCATTGTCTCCGGGCAACCTGTGGATTTCGATGCCCAGCGACTCTCCTTGCTCAACCGTACCTATGCTCGTTATTTGAATTATGATTATCAGAGTAGAGGTGTTGTTGATATGGATTATTCATATATCAAAGCGGACCTGATTCGTATCTCCGCACTCCGCGAAATCGGCGGATTTGGTTTTGCCGGGAATCCTAAGCTGGGTGCTGAGGACCAGATCCTGGCTAATAACATACGCTCAAAAAAATACCGGATATTAAAAGATGCTTCTTTGCGCTACCATTTGAGCTTTGCCCGCATGCGGGGCTTGTCCGGTTACCTTAAAAGCGAGCGCAACGCCGGCAAAACACTGGGCGTAGCGGTGACTCAACATTTGATCGCCGTCACTCCCCATGATAGCCGGGAGTCGCGCGTGAAAAGTCTTTTCCGGCGTTCCCAACTCCTGTTTTTCGGCCTGTATTGCCTGGCTCTGCTGTCCATGATTTTCCATTTACAGGCAGGAATGATAACCCTCGGCAGTCTCGTTCTGCTGCGCTTCTTGATCTGTCTCTCGCGTTCTAGTGGTTTTGCCTGGTTGTCAAAACCCTATTTTGTGATCGTCGGCTGGCTGGATGACCTGAATTTCTCCGTGGCATTCCTGCGTGGCGGCCTGTCGGGCATCCTGGACAGAGACCAGAAATGACCTCATTCCTGACCAGATATCGCCTTTCGCTTTTACTTACCTTTATCGCCTGTGTGTTGTGGAGCTTGAGTCTGGCTAATCCGGACCTGGTTATCAATCGCTACGGTTTGGTTTCCAGCTATCCGGTCATATTTTTTATTGCTTTGGCTTTACTGACTTTAGCTGGGGCCCTGTTGTGGACTTCCCGCGAACCCCATCCATGGTTGTGCATCCTGCAAATCCTGCTGCTTATCGTCAGCCTTTATCTGACACCTTTCATTATTGAAGGCACAGCCCGTTTTTCCGCCGGCTATCAGAATTACGGGTTTGTGGATGATATCCTGCGGAATCAGCATCTGTATCCTCAGGGTATCTGGTATCATAACTGGCCTGGTGCCTGGCTCTTCGATACCGCCATATTCCAGATCACCGGTCTCAAGGACCCCACGATTATTATGGGAGTCTATAATACTGTCGCCCAGAGCCTTTTTCTCTTGCCATTGTTCTTGATTTTCCGCGCCTTGCGTTCGGACAAGATGCAGTATTTTTGGGTGTTCGCCTGGATATTTACTTTGATCAACTGGACCAACCAGGAGTATTTTTCTGCTCAATCACCTGCTTACCTGCTTATGCTGTTTGTGATAGCTGTCATGCTGCGCAACCCGGAAAAGCAGAGTCCGGTTTTTAATGTGCTGGCGCTGACTTTGTTTATTTCCACTATTATTGTGACTCACCTGATCACAGCTATCGTGACCATATTAGTCGTGGTGATTTTATACTTTGTCTGGCGAAAAAAGGACTACATTCTGCTGGTCCTCTTGCTTTTCTGCATGGGAGCCTGGACATTATACGGCAGCTATGATCAAATGCAAAAATCCTTGCCTGAATTTATCAGTCAGGCTTTCCGTTTGGACTTGATCTATCAGTTTTCTTTTTCTCAGCGTTTTGCTAATTCTTCCCCGGAGCATTCATTTATCAACAACAGCCGCGTCCTGTTTACCGCTCTCTTTTTACTGTTGGGTTTCCTAGGCTTTGTACTTATGCGCAAGGAGAAACACTTTTCTCGCAGTAATCTCTCGATGCTGGCGATTGTAGTCCCTCCGATCTTTCTCATTCCCATCCTGGTTTATTCCGGCGAATTTATTATCCGGGTCTTTTTCTTTATCCTGGTGCCGATAGCCTTTTTTACCGCCCGGCTCATGGAAAGAAAATATGTTATGGCAGGTCTCCTGGTGGTCATGATCGCGGCCGTTCCGCTGCATATATTGACGCACTACGGAAATGAACTGCTCGACAGGATTCCGTCCTCTGAGTTGGCCTTTACCGACTATATGTATAATAACGCTGACAGCGGCTACGTCCTGGGAAACACCCCGCCGATTACTTACCAATATCTCGACAAATTCAGGTACTATCTTATTTCGGCCACCAGCGGCGATCCGGATTTTAGCAGCTGTCTGGAAGCGGTCAAGAATAAACAGCCGGAAGGCACACAGGCCATGTATGTGAGCCTTTCTCGGCGTCTTGACAATATGTATTCTTTTTATTGGGGCGATAATAAATCGATGCCCGAGTTTCGTACCTGGATTGAGGACAACCTCAATTATCATTTGATTTATAATAATTCCGATGTTGATGTTTATGCCTGGTTGCCCTGATGATACTCGACTGGAAGGAGAATATATAGACCTTGCCAACTTCAACCATGAAAAATATTGAATCGGTGGTAAAAAATAGGCTTTGTACCGGTTGCGGGACCTGTGCCGGTGTCTGTCCCAGGCATTCGATCACTATGCTGATTGACCGGCGCAAGGGCCTCTTCCTGCCTTTAGTCAACCCGCAAACCTGCATTTCTTGCGGAGAGTGCCTCAAAGCCTGTCCCGGCGCTTCCCTGGACTTCTCCGCCTTGAACAAGGAAATCATGGGGGGACCTCTCCAGGATGTCGTGGCAGGTTGTTATCAAAACATCTATTCTGGTTATGCGTCTGAACACGATATCCGGTTTAACTGCACATCGGGTGGGCTGATTACTGCACTGCTGATATACGCCCTTGAGTCTCACCTTATCGACGGAGCCCTGGTAACAGGCTGGAATCCTGAAAAACCGGCGTTGCCGCGGCCTTTTATCGCTCGTAACCGCCAGGAAATTATCTCCTCTGCTGGTTCCAGGTATTGTCCCGTGCCGGCTAACTTGGCGGTGCAGTCTATACTGGAAACGCCGGGAACTTTCGCCGTGGTTGGTTTGCCCTGTCACATCCAGGGCCTTCGCAAAGCTGCTGCTCAGAATGCCAGACTGAAAGAGAAAATCGTTCTCTATCTGGGTATCCAGTGCAGTCACACCGATACCTTCCTGATGACTGAATTCCTGCTTTCACGCCTTAAAATAGACTTTTCCGAGGTAACTGCACTGAGCTACCGGGGTGAGGGCTGGCCTGGCTTTATGACCGTCGTTTCAAGGGATGGCCGGCGCGTCCAGGTCCCTTATTTCCAGTATATTGCCTGGCATGAGTTCAATTTCTTCACTCCAGATCGTTGTCTTAGCTGCTGTGATTCATTGAATAAGCTGGCAGACATTACGTTAGGGGATTTCTGGCTGCCGGGTTTTAAAAAAACTGCCGGTGATTCGGTGGTCGTGGCCCGCAGTCCAGCTGGAGCGGCTCTGCTGCAACGGGCAATGGCTGCCCGCACTGTGACGCTGACCATACTATCTCCGGAAATTATCAAGAAATGGATGCCTTCGGTATTCCGCATGCGTTTCTCTTCTGCGCTAATCAACTGGCGGCGTTTCTGGCGGCGTCCGGTTCCGCAATATAATATTAGTTTGCCCTCTCCCGGGTTGAGTGGGTACCTGGCAGTGGCAGGATTCAGCCTGTCTTCATTAATTGGTCGTCAGAGATGGTTGTGGCCGTTTCTGCCGCCCATATTGCCCGTAGTCAGTTTTTTCATGAAGCAGGCTCGCCGGGCATTGGGTCTCAAAGTACTGCACTAACTGCTTTAAAATCGTTCCTGACTATCTTCTCTGCTCGATAATCTCTGCGATATAAGCAATATTCCTGTTAGCTAAATCCTTGATACCTGGGTTGGTCCGGCGCAGTGCCAGCCTGATCGTTTCCCGTTCCTGCCAGCAGCGGTCAATCTTGTCATTTATCTCTTTTACCAAAGAGGGAAAGTCCTGCGTGCGGATTTCTACCAGACTGTTCGGTAAATGCAGCATATTACCTATAATGCTGTAGACCTTGGGCGCATAAGCGATGGTAACAGTAGGTGTCCCTTCGGAAATGGCGAAAATAGCACTGTGTAATTTGCTGGAAAACACTATCTCGCAACGTTGCATGATGCCTTTGATTACCTGGGGAGAATAGCTGCGGTTATCAAAAATAGCCGGCTTGTAGCGGGCTCGTTCTTTGATACGGGCAGCTACCACGCTGTCGTCATATTTCTGGCTGGTAGTCTGGCATAAAATCACTACCTCGCAGCCCTTGTCAGCCATTTTATCGACTATGTCTGCCATGGATGTAATATAAGCTTCGTATTTTTGCTCTGCCGTCTCACTGCCGCGGTTTCTTTTAGCCACAATTTGGCTGGGCGCAATGCCGAAGAGCGGTTTATGTGTGTTTACCCCGGCTTTTTGCAAAGTTGCTTCCACTGCAGCCTTAGGTGAAGCTTCTACCAGGAAAGCCAGATCGGCTACCGACTTTATGGCAGATTTTACCTTGAGTTCCTGAAGATACTTGATGGTATCCTCTTCCCGGGCTGTGATGCCGGTGATTCTATTCAGGGTAAATCTGGCAATGTTTCTTGTAAATGTATAATCGAAAGGTCCGATGGTGGTGGAACAGGCCACTACAGGCTTGCCGAACAGCCTGCCGCAAAGCATCTGGTAGCTGTGACCGATTACTCCCAATGTGGAAAGAAATTTGCTGGGCAATACGCGGTCGCTGTAGCCGTCCGTACACAGGTGGATTACGATGTCGCAGCCGGGATATAAAAGTGTTTGCCGTAAAAACAGGGACACAACCCGTATTGTCCAGGGAATTTTAGGTGAAGTCAGGGCTTTGTAAAATTTTACCGAATTTACCTCTTCTCCCAGAGCTCGTTCTAATTGCCTTTCACTGATATCTCCATTCAGCTCTCCAATGTGGAAAATTGCCTCCGGATATTTTTTCTTGAGATAGCAAAATAGGCTGATGAACTGCCCGGTCTCTCCATTACAGTTCATCTCATGCACGCCGGTTACTAATATTTTTAGTCGCTTTCTTTTTATCAAATCAGCTTTGTTAGTCATGCGTTTTTTCCTTTTATAAATTTTTGTTTATCCTGTTGCAGGTGAACTTTTTAGACTGCTTTCAGATTAACACGGATTCCCTTAGATATCATGGTTCCCATTTGGTGCACTAGTTTTGTCCACCAGTGTTGTTCAAACATGGCCCAGACGGCTACCAGAGTTTGCCCGGCCAGCCAGGCGATGCCTGCTCCCAGTATGCCGATTTCGGTCAGCAGCATCAAGCTTAGAGCCAGTGTCATAATAGTAATCAATGTTGCCGTCGCCAGCAGCATTTTCATTCTTTTACGCACTCTCAGGACGCTGAAATAGACCTGGTTTATTGTAAGCGGAAATAGTGTCAGCGTAACTATTTGCAGCAGTCTGGATGAATTGGTCACATAATCATTTCCAAAAAGCATTAGTAGTTTACCGCCAAATAGCAGTAATAATAATATGATTGGTAAGGTTATAAAGATACCCAGGCTGATGCTGCGCAAGGCTTTAGCTTCCAGTCCCGTTTCATTAAAAGAGCCTTCTGCAAAAACAGAAGTAGCTACAGATGTCGGTACCATGGCCAGGGCTAAACCTATCGTCCACGCGATATAGAAATTGGCGTTAGATTCCGCTCCCAATTCATTTAGTACCATGAGGGGCAATATCCATGTTGGCAGTGACCACAGCATGACACTCAAATTGTTAGAGATGGAGTATGGTAAAATGGCCCTGGTTTGCTGCCAGTGCCAATGCGGACGAGGAATATAACCCCGGCGAATCCTTGGTAAACAATAAACCCCGATTAACAGAATTGAGATGATTGTTGCTATACCCCATGAACTTACAATTCCGGAAGAATTTAATATACCAGCCATGAGAATGACCAGGCCCAACTTACCCACACTGTATATCAGAGAACGCAGGGTGACAAATACCGACCGTCGCTCAGAAACAGATATATTATCGATCAGATTGCCCCAGGCAGTACCTGCGGTAAAAACTACGAATAATAAAAAGTAGACGGGATTATCCCGCAGAAAGCTCAATTCTTTAGACCAGAAATTTGTCCCTAAAATGAAGACGATCGCAGTGACGATGGAAGCCGCCAGAACCAGTGTCAGGCTGGAATTGATCAAATCGTTGCCCTGTTCTCGGGTTTCAGGCAGAAAGCGTACCAGCCCCAGGCCCAATCCCAGACTGGCAAATGCTGCCAGCATGCCTATCGCCGATATGATGGCTGAAGCCGTCCCTACCTCCTCCGCTGAATAAAGCCGGGCGGCTACCGCCCAGTAGAAAAAACCCAGCAGCGCTCCCATCCCGTTGCCGATTATCAGGTAAACGGCATTGCGATAAAGAGGCGTTTTCCAAAACAATTTTAGTTGTTCCGGTACCAGGGGGAAGTCAACACTTTGCATTATAAATTGTTTCTTCTTGTTCAGTTTAGTTTCAGCTACCCTACTGTAGCACCCGGTGCCTCTATTTGGGAAGTACCATAATACCCATGCGATATGGGTATTTATACCCACGACTTTATAACTAGTTAAAAGTAGACTGTCTCTGTATATTCACTTTCTATATTCAAATTGAGTGTTTTGACCCATATCATACTCACAATCTCGTGATATAATTTGGACAATTAATTTGGGCAGGTCAGGTAAGTTTGAGAAACAAATCTGGAATTGATCTTACAATAGTAGTGATCATCACTTTGCTTTTGATTACGGCCGTGGTTTTTTCGTCTTCCCTTTTTCCACGGATTATTCTAGGTTTGCCCTTTTTACTTTTTCTGCCCGGTTATGCCTTTATATCAGCCCTTTTCCCCAGGAAAAGTCGTTTTTCTGCCTTAGAAAGGTTCGCTTACAGTATTGCTCTTTCCATCGCCTTGGTTACGCTAACCGTTCTAGTCTTGAACTATACCTGGTCTATTACGCTTTATCCGGTCTTATGGTCGCTATCTGGGTTGGTCCTGTTGTTTTCCGTTATAGCGTTCCTTCGAAGGCGCAATCTGCCCATCGAGGAAACCGCATATCTGCCCTTCAACTGGCATACCGGGTGGAGCAAACAGAACTGGCTGGAAAAAGCCCTGGTAGCCTGCCTGGCTGTTTCTATTTTGGGAGTCATAGTTAGCTCGGTCTACACCTATCATCGTCCTCAACCTGGGTTCACCGAGTTATTTTTTTTGGATGAAAACGGCCGGGTGAGTGGTTTCCCCCAGCACCTCATAGCTGGGCAAAAGGGTAAAATATCCCTGGTTATCCGTAATCATGAAAATCAGAGTGCCAGCTACCAGGTCAAAGTCGTAGGGCAGGACTGTCAGGTCAACGTAGATGGTAAGATGCTTAATGAATTCAATGTCGTTATTCCAGACCAGGAAAAACAGACTTATAATGTCGATTTTGCTTTTAATAAACACGGCCCTAATCAAAAATTGGAATTCGATCTTTATAAATCCGGCAGTTCGGAAGTCTATTTAAGAACATATTTAAAAGTTGAAGTTGAATAGGGCTGCTGCCCGGGATAAAAACCGGGAGAAAGCTTGACAGATATGGCAAATGCACTGGAAATTGCCTGGGGTGTTGACATAATGAACGTGAGGTCAAGGATTTGAAAAACCCTTATCGTGTTTTAGGCATTACTCTGGCTGTACCGGGTGCCTTGCTGGCTCCGCTGTTCTATTTCCTTCTGAGTTCCGTGCCGCTGGCTGCCACGGCGCTTTCCGCCATTATTCTGGGAGTTACCTGTATCGCCCTGGCTAATGCTCGTCCCTATATTTCCCCTGAAGCCTCTCAAACTCTTCTTAAGACAGGTATGGAAAATACGGCTGCGCTTTTAGAAGAATTGGGACTTCAGAATACGGCTATTTACCTGCCATCACATTTACGTGACGGGCATCCTCAAGCCCTGGTTCCTTTATCTAAAGATGGCGGCCTTCGGAATATGCGAGAAAAATTGCCAGGACGCCTTATCGTGAGATATGGCCCTGACAATGCTGACGTAGCTATCGCCGTGACTACTGCCGGCAGTGTTAACCTGGAACTGCTGTCACGTAAGCCGGGTCCGACCGTAGAAGATATAGAATCCGCTTTGAATTATCTTTTAACTGGAGTCATGGACATTGCCTCAGGGGTTACTGTGCATCTGGCTGATTCCACGATTACCGTGAATGTTGCTGGCGCCAAATTAACTTATGAAAATACCTGGTATAATCGATGCCTGGGTAGTCCCTTGGCCTCCGTGGCGGCTGCTGTTGCCAGCGAAGCTTTAGCCAGGCCCGTACGCATCATTGAGGAAGTCTCTTCCTACGGCAAGACCAGAATCAGCCTGGAGCTATTGTCTTGAGAATCTATAATAAACTCATATTCTCCCTGGTTATCGCCTTTTGTGCGATCAATATTGTGCTGGCTTTCTTCGGCCAGAAAGATCTTTCGGTCTATTTTCTGGCCCAGGCCCTGGCTTTTTTCATTATTACACTGGTGTATTCCTATCTCAATACGCGGGCTCGGGCGGCTTTGAATTCACTGAGCCTGGTTATTTTTGCTGGTTTTTTGGTGGTGGCTCTTATTAAAGTCATGGAAATAATGCAGAAATGATAAGACGGCTGATTTTTTCTTTCTTGTTGCTGATGAGCCTTCTCGGCGGCTTGGTGCAGCCCGTGCTGGCCGATGATCATCATGAAGACCCGGCAGGCGCTAAAGTTATATTTAATGGCATGACCCTGTTAATGCATTATTACGGTACTTTGAGAGACATGCTTAATTTAGATGTCCCTTCCGTGGAAAACTCTTTGGAAGTAATGCCGTTTGCTAATATCCCGCGCGAAAT
This sequence comes from uncultured Dehalococcoidia bacterium, assembly GCA_903890885.1. Taxonomy (GTDB): domain Bacteria; phylum Chloroflexota; class Dehalococcoidia; order Dehalococcoidales; family UBA3254; genus UBA3254. The sequence continues at coordinate 7,333 of CAITCX010000516.1, read as the reverse complement.
ATTGCCTGCTGCGACTAAATTCAATAGCAAAGGTATCGATTATGCGCATTCTGCTGCCAGCTTGTTCGCAGCCCGGGATGAGCAAAATGCTTTGCTCAATCAATACCGGCTGGAGGAGGCTGCTCAGATTGGTCGTCAGATTGCTGCCGATTTGCCGCGAGCGCGTGAACAACTGGCTGATATGAAATCGTCCCTTGAGTTTATCTGCATTTATTTAAAAATTGACCAACTGCCCGCTGAAAGCGGGATACGCCAGTATTATGAATTGATATTGAAGGACATGCTCACCTTAATTGAAATGCTGGGCCAGCTTGAACAGGCTCCGTCTGATTTCGCAGCTCAATTGAAACATACCGAGTTAACCATGGCGATGGACCCTCAAACCGCTTTTGTAGGGGATCAGGTTACACTCAACGGCAGACTGACCAGTCAGGGGACGATTCTGCCAGACCGCGGTGTCACCATTTATTTGGCGAAACAATACTCAACGACTACACAGACAGATTCTACGGGACATTTTCAGGTAAGCTTGCAGGTGCCGGAACTTTACCAGTCCGTAACTAGCGTCCAGGCAGTTTATATTCCCGAGGGACTGGATATCGATAATTACATGGGGTCTTCAAGTACTGCACTTGATTTAATGGTCAACTATTATTCCGCTGAATTGAACCTGACGATGCCCGGCAAGGCCTATCCCGGGCAATCGGCCGTTTTAAACGGCTCCTTTGATTACAGTCAGCCTCTTGATCCTCTTGACAGGAAGATTGAAATATATCTGGACGATTCCTTGCTGGCTAATTTTTCAGCAGGTACTTCTTTTAGTCAGGCGCTGGATATTCCTGCGGATATAGTTATTGGCCTTCATACCCTGATTGTGACCGTGCGACCGGAGGGCAGATATGCACCGGTAGCAGCCAGTTTCCATGTGGATATCAATCTGATCCCTTTGACGCTGGATGTAATTCTCCCGGGAGTGGTTTTTGTACCTGGTCAGTTGCCACTGGAAGGACGGGTCTCTTCCCCCCTTGGCCCGCTTCCAAACGTTCTGGTCACTGCGAAAGGCTGGGAGCATTCTCACATTGTTACCGCTGCCGAAGGCAATTTCAAGGCCAACTTGCCGACTGGTTGGGGACTTTCTTTGCTGGGTTTTCAGAATATTACTCTACGTGTGCAGTCACCGCAGCCCTGGTATACGTCTCTCGAATTTACCCAACGCTTTTTTGCAGTCAATTACGTTAACTGTCTCATGCTGTTGTTGGTGCTGGTTAGCCTGGCCTTCTATTTGCCGCGCCGTTTAAACAAATGGTTTGGATTGTATGCCCATAAAGCGGCTCTTCCTCATCAGCCAGCGCCGCTGACCCCAGTCTTCAGTAATTCTTCATCTTCTTCCGCCGAGATTGAAACTGTTCCTGAAACCGGAGAACCTTCACAGGGAACTCTCTGGAATTTATATCTGCGGGTATTGAAACTGGTGCAAAAACTGACCCGCTCCGTTTTAAAGCCGCAGCAGACCTTACGGGAATATGCCCGTGACAGCAGTCCTTCACTGGGTCCTTTGGCCCGTCCTTTCGTCGAATTCACCTTACTCATTGAAGGCTGCTTATATTCTAATCATAAAACTGCTGCCGGTGATCTGGAAAAAGGTCAAGAGTTGTCTCAATCTATCCATAAGGAGGCTAAGCATGAAGACATCTAGCCTCGTCTGGATAGTCCTGGCCGCCGTACTGGTTTTTTCACTGGTGGCTATCTGGTTTGCTCCTTCGGTCCAGGACTACCTGGCCGGTAATCGAATGTGGAACGGCATTCATGATTTTTCCCGGGAATTCAAATCCGGTGATCTGGAATTACTCTCGCAACTCCCTGAAAGCACCGGTGGAGTCCTGATAGAAATACCTTATACAGCTTATGCGGAAACCGATTTACAACAAATCCAAAAGTATATCAGCAGGGGCAATACCCTGGTGTTGATGGACGATCTGGGTTACGGCAACAGTGTACTGGAATACCTGGGGCTTTCCGTGCGTTTTACGCATACTTTGTTGCTGGACCCTTTATTCTGTTATAAAAATGCTTACCTGCCGCGTATTACCTCGTTTTCTGATCCTTTGGACGCTAATGGCATCCGTTCCCTGACTCTAAATCACGCTACTTTTTTGGATTCGGTTGATAGTGCTTCTGTGATAGCCTGGTCTTCAAATGAAAGCTTTGCCGACAGAAACGGCGACGGTGATCGTGATAAAGAAGAGTCCCCGGGGCCCTTTCCGGTAGCTGCCGAATTTACGATGGGAGCGGGACGAGTAGAGATTGTTTCCGATCCCAGCTTGATTATAAATACCATGCTGGACCAGAGTGACAATAACAAATTTATCCGTTATATATTGCAGCGCAGCGGTGTCCCGTCCAGCATTGTTATAGATCGCTCCCATCTTTCCCTGGCTCCGCTGGATACCACTAAAACAGGTCTGCAAAAAGCGCGTCACTTCATAGCTCATCCATATTTTCTCTTGCTTCTGGTGGCACTGGTTTTTGTCTTTATAAGCCGATATTCGTTAAAAAAGGGGGAAACAATTGGTAAATTGTAATTTGGTTAAAGTCTCTGATTTATATCAAAAAGTCCTGCAAGAAATTTCTAAAGTTGTCATGGGGAACGATTCCACAAAAGAAGCCCTCATGCTGGCGCTGATCGCAGGCGGTCATGTTCTTATTGAAGGCCCTCCCGGTTCGGCCAAAACCACCATCTCTAAAAGCTTTGCCCGAGCCATTGGAGGCAGCTACAAACGTATTCAGTTTACGCCGGATATGATGCCGGCCGATATCACCGGTTTTTATATGTACTCTACCGAGGGTAAAGCCAATTTTATCGATGGCCCTATTTTTGCCAACATCGTCCTGGCTGATGAGTTGAACCGGACTACCCCGCGAACCCAGTCAGCCTTGTTGGAAGCCATGCAAGAGCAGCAGGTCACTATAGAACGTCAGACTTATCCCCTGGACAATCCGTTTCTGGTGATCGCCACTCAAGTCCAGGCTGGTGGAGAAGGTACCTATGCCCTAACCGATGTTCAGATAGACCGGTTCTTCTTGCGTATACAAAGCCACTATATATCCAAAGAAGATGAGAAATCGGTAATTCTGAATATTGACCGGATTGATTTCCCTGATATCCAGGTTGTTGCCAGTATAAAAGAGGTGAAAGAAGCCCAGGCTCTGGCTAAAGAGGTTTATGTTGCTCCTGAGTTAGCCGAATACATGATTGCTATTATGGATAGCCTGCGCAACGATGCCGATCTGCTGGCAGGTCCCAGTACGCGTTGCAGTATTGCCCTTTTCAAATGTGCCCGAGCCCTGGCTGTTTTTAAAGGTCGCGATTTTGTTATTCCTGACGATGTTAAGCACCTGGCGCCGTCGGTAATAGAACACCGTCTCAAAGTCAAACCTGAATCTGAAATGGATAATGTTACCGCCGCAATGGTATTGCAGAGAACGCTGGATAGGGTCGCAGTTCCTAAACGTAAATAACTATGAAACAGGCAATGGTTTTTAAATTTTATATAGCTCTGGCTCTGGCGGTTGCAGCAGTCCTGTCCCCGCTGTCTCTTTCTGTAGTGCCCGTGATTCTACTGGCCTGGTTTATATACCAGTGGTGGCGGCCCCTATCCGCTGCAATTGAAACACTCACTCATTATTTTCTGTATTTTGCCCTGGCGCTTATATATTCTCTCTTCCTGCCGTCCTGGCTGGCGGCCCTGATAGCTGTGCCGATACTGGTTCTGGTAGCGCTTGATCTGCCAGCTTATACCCTGCATCTCCAATATCGGGTTACCAAGCGCACCCGGCGCCTCACGGGGGCGTCCATTGATTTTTTGGGTATTGCTTTGATCTCTGTCGGGCTGGCTGCTGTTTTGGGTAGTCTGGCCTTGCTGGTCGCAGGTATCCTGGTTTTGCTGGCTTTGGGGATCGCTCTCTTCCTGCTTAATCGTCAATTTCCTTCAGTGCCGGTAGAGTCTCCGCATACCCAGGTGCGGATTCTGGCCGGACAAGAAGAGAACCTGTCCGTTGGTTTGCAAGCCCGTACACCATACGGTGGGCTGTTGTTTATTCAGCCTGTGTCAGAATGGGTGAAAGTAGAGTCTCCTGTGCTGGCTTTCAAGGGCGGCCTGCCGGCTTTGAATCTTAAAATCACTCCCCCGCTTTCCGGAAATGCGCAGGTAAACTTTGATTGTTATGCTACTGATCGATGGGGGCTTCTGCAGGTAAAATTTAACTTTATGCCCGTGGACCTGCTGGTCATTCCCCGCGCCAGGTATGCTGACTGGTTGGCCCGCCGCTATCTCTCTGGTACCAAACCGGGAGCTTTGCCCTTGCTTGCTAACCTGACCAATCTTAATTCACGCCGGGGTTTAAGGCAGGGTATCGAATATTACGGTAATCGCCGTTACCAGCCGGGTGACAGTATCAAGAATATCAACTGGAAGTACTCTACCCGGTATAACGAGTTAATTACCAAGGAGTTTACCGAGTTTCAGGGGCAACCGGCTATGATTTTGGCGGACCTCACTGTGGGCAATGATGAGGATGCTGATAGACTGGCATATAATCTTATGATGACTGCCCTCACGCTAGTCCAGAATGAAATTCCTTCCTCGCTGGCGGCTTTTGACAGTCATAAAGTTGTCGAGGTTACGGGAATAATACCTAAATCCGAGCTTGTACTGCGCTGTTTGCAGCTTGTTAAAAGTATTGAAGTCGTCGATTCTCCGCGCCGGACTTTGAGCCGAGCGGATACCAGCAGACTGCGGTCAAATATTCGTCGTATCGATCAGGTGGATAGCCCTTCCGCTAAAGCCCTGGCTGACCTGCTGCGCCTGGAGTATCAAAATCTGTCCACCGGCGCGAAAAATAGCCCGTGCACCCTGGCTGTCTCAGAAGTCATGGCCAGATCCAATAGCTCTTTTTCTGTAATTCTTATTTCTGAATTTTGTCATAATCCTGAGGCGCTGAGCTTTAATGCTTCCCTGCTGGACCAGAAAGGTTTTTCCGTTATCCAGTTGGACTGATCCCGCGTTAACAGCTTCTATTGTTCCACTTTGAATCTGGATAAAAGGCATTAAAAACGCGAGCAGATAAGAATATCTGCTCGCGTTAAAATTATGGCTGTTTATTTGTTGATTTAGCCTCGGGTGTCTACCTGATCGTCCAGTCTGTCCTGGAAAACTGAGCGGATGCTATTTTTTTATATGATTGACTTCTGGGAATCCAGTTGCAAGCTCGGACTGGCAGCAGTGCGTATTTTTTGGGCGTTCTTGATCTGTCTTAAAACCATTGTTGCACCGAGTCCAACCATAGATGCAAGAGTCCAAATAGCCCAAAACCACACATTATGACCATAAAGCCAGTCAACTTGTCCTGTGACCAGGTTGAGGAAGTGCCCGATATCTGGCGCGATGCCGCCCAGGCTAGCAAGCAGGATAATCCAAAGTGTGCTATTTCCGAGTATAAACCTATTAACCATATCACCTGGACCGCCCCTTTAATTGCACTTTTATTCTTGATTAAAGTATACGATCCCAGGGTAAATATTCTGTTAACAGATGGTGCTTAAAAGTGGCAGAAAGGTTACAATATGGTAAAAAATAGTTACAAAATACCTGAATTGAAGTATTACAGAGTATTTTAGGCACCTGAACCTTATGCTATAATGCAAAGCATATGGCTGGAATATTAGCAATTGCTATTGAGGAGGCTTAGATGTCGATCTATTTGATGTTGACGACCCTTACCGATGCAGGTAGAAAAAGTCTTCAGGAAGATCCTGAAGTACTAAAGGAACTCAATAAAGAAACCGAATATCAGGGAGTCAAGGTCATTTGCCAGTATGCCTTGCTGGGGCAGTACGACTTTGTAAGCATATTGGAAGCCCCCAGCAATGAGGCCATCGCCAAGCTGGCTATCCGCCTGAGTGCCAGGGGCACTACCCAGACCCTCACCATGGCCGCTATCACCCTGGATAACCTGATTGCCGCCCTTAAAGAAAAAGGCACACCCTGGTAAGCCAAATAGTTCAAGGGTAATAATTATGCATCATTCCCTGCATTTATACGGTAAGCACCAGCACCGCTTGATTCACCTGTATATTTCACTGGCGGGCTGGTCAAAAATTCCGGTGATCGGCTGGTTTGTGAAGGCCGTGGCTAACACCTATGCCAGGCTGGGCCACAGCGGTTATTATCTCTCGCTGGTTGAAGCCGAGAAAATAGTCGATCTTTCGGAAAATGTGGCTCTGGGGCCTTGCAGCTGCCGGGAGGAATTTCATAATTGCGACCATGCGGTTATGAACGAGATAGTCTTGAGCCAGGGCGTCCGCAATGTCTACGCTGACCGCCAAAAAGAGTTCCGCCTGGTCTCTAAAGATGAGGCTAAAGCCGTTTTAAGGCAAGCCCATGCCGAAAAGCTGACTCACAGCATTATGCGCTGCGGTAAACATTTCTATGCCATCTGCAACTGCTGTAACTGCTGCTGCGTCCCGACCCGCCTGCGTCATGATTACGGAATCGGGCGAGCACTGGTGAGGAATCCCCATGTGGTTGCCGATTTTGAACGACATCGACTGGGTTAGTTTTCTGTAGAAACCTGGTAGTTTATTATGCGCTGGATTCAGCTTTGCCCTGCCTGCCAAAGGTTGTTCAGTTCAAGTCGCTGATGTTTAGCCAGCCTTCTTTCAAGGCCTGCAATACGGCTTCAGTCCGTGAATCCACGTCCAGTTTGCCGAAGATATTACTCAGGTGCGCCTGCACCGTGCGTTCGCTGATGCTCAAATCGCGGGCGATTTCTTTATTGCGCAGGCCTTTGGCGGTCAGTTTGAGCACTTCCATTTCGCGGGGGTAGAGGTCCAGGCTGCCCTTTTGTCTGTTCTTGTCTTCAATCACCTTGCGCACGATTTTACTGGCGGCGGTCCGCTCGATTATGCCGTCTCCTGCGTGCGCTAAACGCACCGCAGCGGCCAGTTCAGGGATAGGAGTGTCCTTGGTAAGGTAACCTGCCGCACCGGCCCGTAAAGAGGAGAGGATGTAGTTCTGGTAGTTGAAAGCGCTGACGATCAGTACGGCGGTATTCGGCGATTCGACTTTAATGCGCCGGGTGGCTTCTATGCCGCTTAGTTTGGCCATCGTCACATCTATAATAGCGACGTCCGGTTTCAATTCGTTGGTCAGTTTGACTGCCTCTTCACCGTCGGCTGCCTGTCCTATCACTTCCATGTCTTTTTCATCAGACAGAAGCCTGGCCAGCCCGTCTCTGAAGGCAGGATGATTGTCGGCAATGATGATTCTGATTT
>CAITCX010000515.1 GCA_903890885.1 uncultured Dehalococcoidia bacterium | reverse complement strand
GGCGGATTCATGGAATTCAACGCACTGGGAGCCAAGGGTATGGCCCCTCTTATGGCTGCTGCTGGCATGGCCGCACCAGCCCCTGTTTTGGCGCCCATGGCAGACTCGAGTACCGGACTGGCTGAAGTTCAGCGCGTACGCCAGTTTTTTCCCGAGACGTGGGTCTGGGACACCGTTGAAACCGGCTCTAACGGCAAGGCCTCTTTGAAGCTCACCGTCCCGGACACTATTACCACCTGGATGCTGCGGGCAGTAGCCATTTCCAAAACCAAAGGCCTGGGAGTAGCCGAGAATAAGTTAAAAGCTTTCCAGCCATTTTTCCTGACTGCCGATCTCCCCTATTCAGCCATCAGGGGCGAAGAATTGCCGCTAAGCGTAGCGGTTTACAACTACCTTGACCAACCTCAAGATGTCGTAGTTAGTATAGAGAAAGCTGATTGGTTTACTTTGCTGGACAGCAGTGAAATAACTCTTCATATCGGTCCTAATGAGCTAGGTGGAGCCAAATTCCAGATCAAACCCACCAAGCTGGGAACTAACGCTGTCAAGGTCACCGCGCGCAGCCCCAAAGCAGCCGATGCCGTCATCAAAACCCTTATCGTTGAAGCTGAGGGTGTTGCCCAGGAGGTCGTCAATAACCTGGCTCTTTCCGACGGCCAAACCCATAACGTTTCTACCGGTCTTCCCAATAATATCGTGCCAGGTTCTGATCGTACTTATTTAGCTGTTACTTCCAGCTACCTGACACAGACCCTGGATGGGCTGGAATCCCTTATTCAGATGCCTTTCGGTTGTGGAGAGCAGAACATGATCGTTTTCGCTCCTGACGTTTATATCACCCGTTATCTGAAAACCAGCGGCCAGCTCAAACCTGAGATTATGGCTAAAGCTGAAAAACTTATGATAACTGGCTACCAAAGAGAACTGACCTTCCGCCGCTCAGACGGTTCATTTTCGGCCTTCGGTCAAAGCGACCAGGAAGGCAGTCTGTGGCTGACCGCCTTCGTCTTGAAATGCTTTTCCGAAGCTAAAGACCTGATGTATATAGATGATGGGGTATTAAACGATGCTAAGTCCTGGATTCTGTCTCATAAGAATACGGACGGTTCTTTTGATTCCGTGGGTTTTATCCATCATCAAGAATTGCTGGGCGGCTTGCAGGGCCAAACAGCTCTTACGGCATATGTAACGATCGCCCTTCTACAGGCCGGAGAAATCACTGGTGCGGCTTCATCAGTCCGCTACCTGGAAACTCAGTTGGATAAAACTAGCGACCCTTATGCCGTGGCTTTAATCTCCTATGCACTGGAGCTGGCTAAGAGTAATAAGAAGGATGCCGCATATAATAAATTGATGAAGTTAGCCATCGAAGATGAAAACGGCCTTCACTGGGGCACTGACAATATCCATCCTTTGGAAACCGGCGCACAGCCTAACTTTAAAATGATGCCTGTCATGCCCAAACCGCAAACTTCCACCATAGAAACTACTGCCTACGCAGCGCTGGCCTTGATCAAGCATGCTGATACCCTGAATGCCGGACGGGCTGCCAAATGGCTGGTATCCAGGCGTAACGCCTTTGGCGGCTTCGGTTCTACCCAAGACACCGTGATGGCGCTGCAGGCTTTGATCGAATATTCCAGCGGCGTAAGATCAGACGTAGATCTTAATGTCAGTGTTAAATACGGCGGTAAGACTCAAGCTCTGAAGATCAATGCCCAGAATTTTGATATCTTACAGGTCGTGGAACTGCCGCAAAATGCTGATGTGGAGATCGCCATCAAAGGCAAAGGGGAGGCTGTCGGTCAGATCGTCCAGCGTTACAATTTACCCCAGGTCGACACAGATCAGGCTCAAGTACTTAAGATCGATGTGAGTTATAATGCTGACCAGGTGGCTGTTAATGACGAGGTCAAAGTCTCGGTTAACCTGTCCTTCAACCCGCCTGAACCCGTGGAAGCCGGCATGGTGGTAGTAGATGTGGCCGTTCCCACCGGCTTTGTTCCGGTCAAGGCTTCCATAGACCAGATTGTGTCTAAAATGGATAACATCAAACGCTATGATATCGCCGGACGTAAGGTCATTTTCTATGTTGAGAATATGCAGCCAGGTGAGAAAGTCTCCTTCAATTTCCAGATAAAAGCACAATATCCCGTCAAAGCTAAGGGTGCTGCTTCTCAAGCCTATTCCTATTATAAACCCGATCTTTCCGGTGAATCGCTGGGTCGCGATATCGCTGTTATCGGACAGTAGCCTGTAATATTTAAAGTGAGGTATTTGGTTTTAGCCAGATACCTCACTTCTTTTTTATTAAACGGCAGAGCTTCCAGATCTAATCATGCTGTATTTTTTGTTTGTATCGATTAGAATGTATTTATCAGGAGATAAATATGAAAGAGCGATCAGGTGTTTTATCCGTAAAAAGAGAGACTGTTTTAACCTTCCTGGTTTTGTTGGTGGCTGCAATAACCGCCCCTATCTTTATTAAACAACAGTTGATTACTGGAACCATCGTCAATGCAGCCATAATTATCGGGACTGTTTTGAGTACCCGTGACGGCTTGTTGATCGGCTTGCTGCCCAGCTCATTGGCGCTTGCGACTGGTTTATTATCTCCCGTCCTGGCCCCTGTGGTTCCTTTTATTATCCTCGGCAATGCCATTCTGGTTCTGACCTTCGCCTATTTTAGAAAGTTTAATTTTTGGGCAGGAGTTGCGTTTGGCTCATTCTTTAAGTTCACATTCCTCTACGCCACCAGCACTGTGTTTATCGGCCTTTTAGCCCCTAAACTGGTGGCACCGGTTGTAACCCAGATGATGACCTGGCCGCAACTTATTACTGCCCTGGCGGGGGGTCTGGTCGCTTTCGGTTATTTTAAACTGACGGGTAAACTTTCTACGATTCGCTAGGCAGAATTCACACTAGCTTACTGGTGATTTT
>CAITCX010000514.1 GCA_903890885.1 uncultured Dehalococcoidia bacterium | reverse complement strand
TTTTTGACAGACAGCTTGAAGGCGACTAGAATAACAGTGTACAAAGTAAATCACACGTCTAAAGGAACTGGAAACGGTATCCTCAACATATAGAAGTGTAATTCTGTTTACGGTATATTAAGGGTTTTTTACAGTGTTATTATTTGCCATCGGGGTAGGTTTGTGTCTTTTGTCTGCTCTGGTCACTTTGTGTTTTGTCCGCAGAAATAATCCTCTATTCCGCAATGCTGCTTTATGGCTGACTATCGCAGCCGGACTGATATTCATTTTCCAGTCTGCGCGCATTGCCCTCACCAATCAGTCATTGAACTATACTTTCACCCAAATAGCACCTCAACTGCAATTTACCTTTTTAATCGACCGGTTGGCGGCTTTCTTTATTCTAATTGTATCTATCGTAACCGTGACCGTGGCAATCTATTCCCTGCGTTACGTTGAAGTCAGCACCTCAGGGACCCGCCGCAATCTCTTTATCCCTTTAATGAACATCTTTATTCTGAGCATGCTCTTTTTTGTTGCTTCAGCCAATTCATTCGCACAGTTGCTCTGCTGGGAACTGATGTCCCTCAGTTCCTTCATACTGGTAATGTATCACTATGAGAAAGAAGAGACCCGCAAGACCGGAATTTTTTATTTTATCATGACGCAGATGAGCACAATCTTTTTGATGTTGGGCTTTATCCTTATGTATAACGCCACCGGCTCATTCGCTATCGCGGCCTCTCCAGTCCTCACGGCAGGTACTAATACCCTTATTTTCATCTTTTTATTCTGCGGTTTCGGTATCAAGGCTGGTATTATTCCCTTTCATAAATGGCTGCCCTACGCCCATTCCTCCAGTCCTTCCAATATCTCCGCCTTAATGTCCGGTGTTATGATCAAAGTAGCCATTTACGGTATGATGAGATACGTAATTTTTGTTTTAGATCCGCAGCTTTGGTGGGGCATCTTAATTCTTATCGCCGGTACGATTTCAGCCCTGTTGGGAGTCATCTACGCCTTGAAAGAACACGATATAAAGAGACTCCTAGCTTACCACAGCATTGAAAACATCGGCATCATACTGATTGGTCTGGGATTGTATATTATTTTCGATAGCTACGGGCTGTCTGACCTGGCTTTCCTGAGTCTGGCCGCCTCATTATTCCATACATTGAACCATGCTATATTCAAGAGCCTGCTCTTCCTGACCGCCGGTTCGGTAGTGGAAGAGACCGGCACCCGGGACATCGAAAAAATGGGCGGTCTGGTGAAACCTATGCCTTTTACCGCCGGTTTATTTTTGATCGGAGCGCTTTCAATTTCTGCTTTACCGCCTTTCAATGGCTTTGTCAGCGAATTAATGATTTTCCAGGCCTTTTTTTCAACCTTCTCCATTCCCAATCCATATGTGGTGATCTTATTAATTATCTGCCTGTCCTTATTTGCTCTGACCAGCGCTCTAGCCGCAGCCTGTTTCGTCAAAGCTTTCGGAATTATTTTCCTGGCTATGCCAAGATCGGAAAAAGCGCAGCATGCTCATGAAGTACCCAGGGCTATGTTAATCGGACCTGGTATTTTGGCTTTTTTATGCATTGGACTGGGAGTCTTTTCTTTCCAGATTTTTGGGTGGCTGGGCTTTAAACCACCCATGCCCAACCTGTTGTGGGTTTTCCTGACCTTGATCATATTTTTAATACCAACTTTGATTGTCATGAGAAAAACGACCGGAGGGAAGATACGCAGGTCTGGAACCTGGTCCTGCGGTTTACCTGCACCTGATTCCCAGACGGAATATACCGCCTCAGGTTTTTCTGAACCTATACTGACTTTCTTTAAACCTATTTACAAGACTGATAAAATTTTAATACGAAATTTCTGGGACAAATACGACAGCACCTTTAAAAATGGTCAGGCTGAAATCAAAGTTATGAAAATCTTTGAGGAAAGGATATATATGCCGATAGCCAACTGTGTCAGGTATCTTTCTCAAAAAGTCTCTGGCGCCCAAAATGTGGATCTGGATACCTTTATACTGTATTCCTTTATAACGGTTATTATATTGGTGTTAGCAGTGGGGTGGATACTGTGACAACCTCCTTACTGGAATACTTTTTTATTAATACGTTTTTTGTACTGCTGGTTTCTCCACTGTTTATGGGCTTGATTAAAAAGGTCAAAGCCCATATGCAGGGCAGGCGGGGTCCACCACTTTTACAGATGTACTACCAACTACTCAAACTCTTTAAAAAAGAAACCGTGGTTTCCCTGAACTCATCTTTTGTTACTCTTATCGCGCCCTATATCAACATCATTTTTATGCTGGCGGCCTCGCTGTGCGTACCGCTGGTCTTCATACCAACGGCCAATTTTGGCTTCGGCAACGTTATACTCTTCCTTTACCTGATGGTAATGGCCAAGATCTTTATGGCATTAAGCGGGTTAGACGCTGGAAGCTCCTTCGGCGGCATGGGCAGTTCCCGTGAGATGACCATCTCAGCCATCTTTGAGCCGGTAGTGATCATAGTGGTTTCAGCTCTAGCCTTTGTCCTGAAAACATTTAATATACATGAGATGTTCACCGCCACCCTGGTAGGTCCATCCCTGACCAACGCTGCTCTGGTTTTGACTGGCGTGGCTTTGTTTATCATCCTGATCACTGAGACTTCGCGTGTTCCTGTGGACAATCCAGAAACCCATCTGGAATTGACCATGGTGCATGAAGCCATGATTTTGGAGTCTTCTGGTCCCAATCTGGCGCTCATGGAGTTGTCCCACGCTATAAAAAATACCCTCTTGATGGCAATGTTAATAAA
>CAITCX010000513.1 GCA_903890885.1 uncultured Dehalococcoidia bacterium | reverse complement strand
TATCCTCAGCCGCCTTAGAACAGCGGGACCTTTCCTCAGTGCATGTTGATTTATCATCGCTGCCGGCTTTTTCCAGCTCGCGGCGCACCCTGTCGCGCAGTTCGGCAGCCGCAGCCTCGGTAAAGGTGATAGCCGCGATACGGCCAATCTCATTTCCCGCTTTCACCAGGGAAAGGATGCGTGCTACCAGGGCAGTGGTCTTGCCGGTTCCGGCTCCGGCCTCGACAAAGAGGGTCTGTTCAATATCGTTGGCAATCCTGTCGCGGGCCTGTTTATCAATCGGTTCAAAAATATCCGTCATTCGTTGTCCTCTTCAGCAGGTTCGCAATTAACCAGGTAGACATAACGCTTAAGTTCAGGCGCAGCGGACTTTTTCTCCCACATCAAATCCCGGTCGGGCGAACAGATGCGGTCGAAGTCACAATAGCGGCAGTTCTCTTTTCCATCCTTGCCCGGATTGGCCGGGAAAAGACCGCCCTCAATACCGGCCGCGATAAGCTGCACCGTTTCAATAAAAGGCTTTTCCACCGCCGAAAGAGTTATCTCGCGTCTCTCGAATTTACCTTTAGTCGAAACAAACCAATAACAGGCCGTTATCTCGGATTGAGCGCCAAAACCCTGCCTCACGGCCATGGCGTAAACCGGCAGCTGCAAACGTCTTCCGCCATCCAGAGGTGCCTTTTTCATAGCGTAGTATGCTGAGGAGCTGCCGGTTTTATAATCGATAATCATAAATTTACTGCCGTCAGGGTTGGAATCAACCCTGTCAATGAATCCGTGAAGGTTTATCTCCCTGTTATTGACTTGCAGTCTTACGGCGGGCAAGCCGCCTTGCCTTTCCATGCCAAAGGATTGTTCCAGATAGACCGGCTTCAGTCCACCAGTCGCCCGCAACTCACTATCCTCAGTCAGGAAAGCCACCAGGTCCTGTTCTATCTCTTCCATGGTCATCTTCCACATCAGGGGATGCCCGGTAATCCCTTCTTGTTCCAGTCGCTCGAATTCCTGATGCGCAATCTCGATCAACTGGGCTTCATGCCGGTTATCCCAGGGCACACCACCATCCGGCACCTGTCCCGACTCAACCAGGGGACGGAAAAAACGTTCCAGAATACGGTGGACCAGTGAACCGCGGTCCTTGGCCTGGATAATTATATTTTCCTCCGGTTTTTCATAAACCGGAATTTCCAGGACATGGCCAAGAAAGTAACTCATAGGGCAGCCGGCCCATTTTTCCAGCCTGGTGGGTGAGAAATGGCTGCAACCGGGGAGACCCATGAGGCGGCTCCTGCCAGCCAGGGAGGACAGGTTCCCATCCCAGGCCGAAAACTCATAGCCGCGCCTGGCTTCTTCCATCTTGATCGCCCGTCCGGCTGCTGTATTTTCGGATAACAGAAAATGCGGCGCGGTGAACCGCTTGCCGGTCCTCCAGCGATTCAGACTGAACATATCATAATCATGAATATCCAGGGGCGTAAGTACCCCGGCAAAGCGCAGGGCGTGTTCTGAAGAGCGGATTACAGAAAGCCAGGGCTTATCATCCAGTTTTTCTATTTCAGCAGAGTCCAGTGGAGTGCCGTTCAGCTTGCCGAGCTCGTTTAAAAACCAGGGCGATGGATATTGTCCGCGCTGAGCGGAGGCATCGGTCTGGCAGAAAGCCAGAATGCAGGTTCTTCCTGCGCCTAAAGCGTTCAAATAATGCCTGCGTTCCTTGAGGTTTCTCTCAGTCGATAATGGTAAAACAGCAGCGATATCCGGCAGTTGACGTACTTCATCAGGCAAAAGCGGGTCAATATGCGGGCGGGGGGGGAAAGCCCCTTCGGACATACCCGTGATATAGACGGTTTCAAAGTTCATCCCGGCTACCGATGACACTGGGCCGACAAAAACTCCTTCTCCTGTGATCCCGCTGCGGCCGGTGGTAATCTCAAGAGCATTTCCCACCAGTGAGGTAAATTCATCAAGAGTGGTTCCGCCGGGTATCAAATCATCCAGGCTGCCAATCTGGCCGATGAGTTCTTTAACTCTTTCCAGAACTTTTTGTCTGTCCTCTGGCCATCCGGCAGGGCCGTAAGTGTACTGGTCAATCAGGCCAAGGAGCCATTCCGTAAAAGTACC
>CAITCX010000512.1 GCA_903890885.1 uncultured Dehalococcoidia bacterium | reverse complement strand
TCGAATATTACCACGCCAGCCATAACCACCACAGTTGCGACTAGTGCCACAACTGCCGCAACCACAGCAATAACGACTACTCCTTCGCCAGTGCAAACTACTTCAACCACGATTATTGCGACTCCGTCCGCAATTACTGCTTCAGCGACAGGTGCTAAGCCAGGTCCTGGAATTACACATCCGGCTGACGACAAGCATGCCGATTGTCTTTCCTGCCATGCCACCGGTGTATCAGGAGCGCCTATCAACCCACCCGACCATGCCGGCCGCACCAACGCTCTTTGTACCGGATGCCATCAGACTGGTGCAGCCCCAAAACCGCCTCGCCCTGGCGCTCCCAGAACCTGAAACAAACTCGACTGGCGCAGGCATTGTCTGGGCGGGCAGCATGACATTCCCGTTATTTTTACTTTATACTGTACAGCATGGGAACTGAAATACTACCTAAAATTAAAGTAGGGGCCATTATCGTGGCGGCGGGTGAAAGCCAACGCATGCAGGGTGTGGATAAAATCCTGGCTGCGCTGGGCAATAAATCTGTTTTGGCCTGGTCTATCGAGGCCTTCGAGGAGTGCCCGGCAGTTGAGCGTATTATTCTGGTCAATAGCCAGAGCCACCTGGGTCCGGTGAAGTGCATGGCGGTGGACCACCAGTGGACCAAGGTAGCTGACGTCTGCGTGGGTGGAAAGCGCAGGCAGGACTCGGTAGCAGCCGGACTGAAGATGCTGGGACACTGCGAATGGGTAATAATCCACGACGGCGCCCGTCCCCTGGTGAACCGCGATATAATAGAACGGGGTCTGCAAGCAGCCCAGGAAACCGGGGCGGCTGCGGCCGCTGTACCGGTAACTGATACCATTAAGCTGGCAGGAGACGACATGAAGGTGATAGAAACACCTCCCCGCGCCCACCTTTGGGCAGTACAGACGCCGCAAATCTTCCGTTTTTCGATATTAGAAGAGGCCTACCGGCAAGCTAAAGGGGATGTTACAGACGATGCCATGCTGGTTGAGCAAGCCGGTGGTAAAGTCAAACTCTATTTGGGTTCTTATGACAATATTAAAATAACCACACCGCGCGATCTGGCGGTGGCGGAGTTAATGATCAAAGGCCTTGAGCAATAAAATCCGGGTAGGCATCGGTTATGACGTGCATGCCCTGACAACAGGGCGCAAGCTGATTCTGGGCGGGGTTGAGATACCCTTCCACCTGGGGTTGGACGGTTGGAGCGATGCCGATGTAGTAGTGCATGCCGTGATGGATGCCCTTCTGGGCGCGGCGGCGCTGGGGGACATCGGTTCCCATTTTCCGCCGGGCAATGAGAGTTATAAAAACATCTCCAGCCTTCTCCTGCTCAGCGAAGTTAAGGAAAAGCTGGAGAAAGCAGGCTGGCGCACCGGCAACGTGGATGTGATGGTCTCAGCCGAGCGGCCCAAACTTAAGGACTATCTGCCGCAGATGACGCAAAACATCGCCAGAGAATTAGGAATATCAACAGGGGATGTCAGCCTGAAGGCCGGAACCAATGAAGGGATGGGATTCGTGGGCGAAGGCCAGGGCATGGCGGCGCAGGCAGTAGCAATAGTAGAAAGATTGGATAATAACCCATAACCAGGATACCAATTACAGGCTGTTAGCCAAACCGGAAAAATGGCATTTCCGTTTCTAAGCGTAAAATTATATAATAGTGTTATGTTAAACGTGCGGTCAATTAAACTGACCCCTTCGAACTTGAACTGCTCGTGTCCCCGGCCCCGACCTGAACGGGGCTGATGGCAGTTATTTTAAGCTAAAGGGGGCAGTACTCACATGTGGGTTTTTTCTAAAATTCATAACGACATCAAAGTCATCTACCAGTGCGATCCAGCCGCTCATAACGTTTTCGAGATTTTGTTCGCATATCCTGGCTTTCACGCCCGCCAGTTTCACCGGGTAGCTCACACCCTGTACCTGTGGCATATTCCCTTTTTCCCCCGCTTCGTTTCGCACATCAGCCGTTTCCTGACCGGCATCGAAATACATCCGGGGGCTACTCTGGGTGAAGGGGTCTTTATAGACCACGGCATGGGGGTGGTGATCGGTGAAACTGCCATTGTAGGCGACTACGTGACCATTTACCAGGGGGTAACTCTGGGCGGCACCAGCCTGCAGAAAGTCAAACGCCATCCCACGCTGGGCCATCATGTGGTGGTAGGTGTAGGCGCCAAGGTCATCGGCAATATCACAATCGGCGAGAATACCAGGATCGGGGCTGGTTCGGTAGTAGTCAAATCCTCTCCTCCCAATAGTACCATAGTAGGCAATCCCGGCCGCGTGGTAGCTGTACACGACCCTGAAACAGATACTGTCATGAAACTGCCGGATCCTGAAGGTGAAAAAATAGACAACCTGGAAAAACGGGTCAGTGAGCTTGAAGCTCGTTTATCCGCAGTAGAAGGAAAGAAAGAATGAAGATTTTCAATGAAATAACCGGGCAGAAAGAAGAATTCGTACCTATTGGAGACCCGGTCAAGATGTATGTCTGCGGCGTCACTCCCTATGATAACAGCCACTTCGGCCACGCCATGAGCTATATCTTTTTCGACGTTATACGCCGTTACATCAAATTCAGCGGATACAAGCTCAAATACGTCCAGAACGTTACAGACATTGACGACAAGATCATCAACCGGGCCAACCAGCAGGGCATC
>CAITCX010000511.1 GCA_903890885.1 uncultured Dehalococcoidia bacterium | reverse complement strand
CAGTTTTGGAGTGTTGTTCCGGAAGGAGTAGCCGAGCCGTTGCCGCCGCTGCTGACGTTAAGGGTGTATTGGATAATCGCGAAATTAGCCTGAATGGTCTTAGAGCCGTTCATGAAGATAGTTGTAGATGAGTTGCTGACGTTAGCGACGGAGTCAACTCCTGTACCTGACCAGTTGAGGAAGGTGTAACAGGAATCGTTGGTGGCCGTGATAGTAACGATCTCGCTGCAGTTGTAGGTATGACCGCCGGTAACAGGTGTTGTTGTGCCGTGGCTATCATTAGCCATAGTCAGTGTGAATGTATCGATAGCAAAGTTGGCTTGAACCGAGTAATCGGCGTCCATGGTTATAGTGGTGGAAGAAGCATTTTTATTGTTCACCTTGCCGGCAGATGCGCCTGAGCCGGACCAGTTGACGAAGTGGTAGCAGGAAGCGTTGGTGGCTACGATGTCTTGTACGAAGCCGCAGTCGTAGGAATACGGACCTGGTTCACCAGGCGTTGAGACATTGCCGCCGGTAGTGGAGGAGGTGTTAAGTAGAGAAGTTTTTAAAGCGAAGTTAGCTGTTATTGAATAGTTGCCAAGTATTGTGATAGTAGTATCGGAAGCATTAACATCTACTACATGGGCTATGGAGTCGTTGTCGCCGGTCCAGTTGACGAACTGATAGCATTCTGCAGGGGTGGCGTTGATGTCGACCGTGGAATCGTGCAGGAAGGGGCTTTCGCCGTCAGCTTCAGCGTTTCCTACGCCCTCCGGACTCACATTGATACCCAGGTCATGCAACCACGGCCAGGTACTACAGTTGCAGGTGTCAGGTTCAGACAGGTTGGAGGGATATGCATACGGCTCCAGCAACCTAGCCCTGAAATAATATTGCGTGCTGTGGTTTAATCCCGTTACGTCAAGTGACTGGGGATTCGGAGCCGCTGTGGGGGTTGGCTCGCCCGAGCAATTTTTCGTGGTCGAATAATCCCAGTTGCCTTCGGTTATGGATATGTTCGGCCTGTACCGGATGTCGTACTCGCTTCCCGGCTCGCCGCTCCCCGTGGCATTCCAGGTGAGCTGTATCGTGGAATGGTTTATCGTTGAACATAATAGGGGATTTATTGGATCCGGACGAGCTTTGTTAATTATTATCGAGCTGTTATACCAGCTTATCGATATCTCGGCTGAACTGTAGTTGGACAGATTTAATACGGGGATAAATGATATATTGGTGCTCCCAGAATTGTTGGCAATGAAATGTAATTCCGCAAGTTTGCCTACCGTTACGCCGACCTGGCCGGAGCCGGAGAGATTGAATTGCATATTGATTATGCCCTGGTTACCCGTCCCGGGGCCGCTCAGGTTCCAGTAGGCTATGGGCACGGCGTAGGTTTCATTCCCGTACAATATGCCTTTGCTTACATTGGGAGCAGCGATACTGAGTAAACTGGAGTTGTATTCTACGGAGAAGTTCCCTGTGTATAAATCCGTTGTCTTGCTGATGCCGACTGAGACATTTACGTAATCCCCTGCTATTACAATCTCAGGATGGTCCAGGTACACGCTACCGTCCGGGTACGCATTGTAATGCAGGATGATTCCTTTGTTTCCCACAGCATAAACGTCAAATACATCGCCCCAGAAAGCATTGATTGTACTTCCCACCCCACTGTATGACGGCACCCACTGTGTCCCTGTGTAATGCAGGATGGTTCCCTCGTCACCCCCGGCAAAGACGTCGGATGATGATGTCCCCCATACGGTCATCAGGTTCTTATCGGTGCCGCTTGTCATATTTCTCCAGGAGGAACCGTTGTAATGCAGGATAGTGCCGCCCAAGCCAACGGCAAAGATATCGGTGGGAGAGTTACCCCATATTCCATTCAGCTGCGGGTAGCTGTTGTACACGGTTTCCCAGCCGCTGCCGTTATAATGCAGTATTTTCCCCTCATAAGACAGGCCTTTGCCAACGGCATAGATATCCGAGCTGTTGCTGCCCCACACAGCAGACAGGGAAGTATTGGCGCTGGCGTGCATTATGCTCCAGTTGCCGCCGTCCCAATGCAGGATTTCCCCCTGCGCTAGATCCTGATTGATACCCACAGCAAAGACATCGGTGTAAGAGTTGCCCCACACATGGTAGAGGTATGATGAAGAGGTGCTGTTCATTGTCTCCCAGGCGTTGCCGTTGTAATGCAGGATGGTCCCGGCCGAGCCAACGGCAAAGATATCGGATTCATTGCTGCCCCAGACGCCGTTGAGTATGTATCCTGATCCTCTGTCTGAGATATTCCAGGCGCTGCCATTGTAGCGTTCAAATAGATGGGTAAAAAGTTCCGGATCTCCTCCTACAGCAAGGATGTCAGATTTATTGCTTCCCCATATACCAAAGAAGTCATCGCCTGTGCCCGTCTCTATGGTATCCCAGCCGATATCACCAATAGTAAATGATTCAGTGGCTGGCGTGAGGTCGTAAGCACTTCCATTGAATGCTCTGGCCTTGATGTAGTAAGTGCTGTCTTTTACCCACGTTGGTAACCGCGAAGTGTTTATCGTCCAGAATTCGGTTCCTGTATCGAATGAGCCGTCTGTAGGTGTAGCGTTTATCCATATCGGGCTGTCCTGCCAGGCGCTGCTGTTCCAGAAATTGCTATCATCGCTGCGGTTTATCTGAATCTCCACTGAGCTGATCGATCCAGCGGTATCTGTGGCAGACCCGTTGATGGTATCGACATCTTCCACGTAGTCTAATATGGGATCAATAGTTGTTTCTGGGTCAGGAGAATCTGCCTGTGTTAAGTCACGATTAACTGATGCCTGTGCAATAAGGCTTATTATCACTGCTACTATTAATAACAGCGATAGTTTAATGTTCCACTCTTTACCAAGCATAAGCATCATTTGGCACTTATAAGTCTTATTTTGTGTAATGCGTCAGTAAAACCATTCTGAAATTAGTAAAATATTATATCATTATTACTAATATTCATCAATATTATGTTATATTAACCACAACTTAAATAGGAGTAGATAAACACAAATATTAAATGGTTATTAGTATGTATATTAATAACAGAACATTATTGACATTGCAATAGACAATGGAATATTCTCAATCTAGTGAATCCGTGCATAAGGAGTTGATTGGTGCTCTCTGATGATGATCGAATAAGGTACGGACGTCAGATAATCTATCCCGGCTTCGGTGAAATTGGGCAGGAGAGGCTTAAAGCTTCACATGTGCTGATAATTGGTGTGGGAGGTCTGGGATGTGCTGCGTCAATATACTTGACGTATGCCGGTATAGGTCATATTACAATAGTTGATGACGACTCTGTCGAGCTTTCAAATTTAAACAGGCAGATGCTTCATTGGGAGAAGGATATCGGGGGGAAAAAGCCGATATCAGCTGCAAATAAACTCCGCAGGATTAATAGCGGCATTAAAATCACTGCTCTCTGTAAAAAAGTTACGGAAGATAATGCTGATCAGATTATCAGTGGGGCTGATGTTGTTATAGATGGGCTTGATAATTTTCAAACAAGGTTTGTGTTGAATGCGGCGTGTGTAAGACAGGGAGTTCCATTCATTCATGCCGGTGTGAATGGGTTATTAGGCCAGATAACTGCCATTGTTCCCGGTAAGACCCCGTGTCTCGCTTGTATTTATTCAACGCCGCCGGTGTTTGAGGAGACTATTCCGGTTTTCGGCGTCACTCCGGCTTTGGTAGCTTCACTTCAGGTCATGGAGGCGATCAAGCTGATTGCCGGGTTTGGGGAGACGCTTCAAGGCAGGATGTTGTATTTTAATGGTGAGACCATGGAATTTGCATATGAAGATTTGGTAAAGAATCCTAAGTGCAGTGTTTGTGGGGCTGGCAGGCGTAATTTCAAGGAGAATCGAAAATGAGCGTTACAGTGCTTATTCCATCGCTTCTTTATAAATAT
>CAITCX010000510.1 GCA_903890885.1 uncultured Dehalococcoidia bacterium | reverse complement strand
GGCGCGGTTAGCTTCCAGGGGGACTCCCTGAAATTTTCGGTATGGAACTCTCTGTTACCCAGGACTAACCTGGCATAAGTGATATCCGGGTATTGCCAGCTGGCTGGCAATTGGCCCACGAATTTTTGTAACATTTGATCCAGGTCAATATCGGTTCTGCCGGCCAACTCTCCCAAACCATTAAAGGCCTGGTTCTCTCTCTCACGCAGCTTTTCCTGTTTCTCAACGAGCACACGCTGGGTGATGTCAGAGAACGTTATTACAGAGCCAGCCACCTGGCCATTTTCAACTATCGGAGTGGAAGTATACTCGACCGGAAAACCAGTACCGTCTTTGCGCCAGAAGAAATCGGTGGACTTACTCTGCATCTTGCCATTAACAGACGAATCAACTATCCCGCATTGTTCCACCGGGTAAGGGCTCCCGTCTGGCCGGGTATGGTGCCAGGCACTGTGGCTGTTACGACCAATGAGTTCCTCGGCTTTCCAGCCCAGTATCCTGGCCGCAGCCGAATTAACAAAGGTATGATTACCCTGCAAATCCAAACTCAGTATTCCTTCAGCCACTGTTGCCAGAATTGTTTCATGATTCAGGCGGAGACGATCCTTTTCCCGTTCATCTCTCTTACGTCCGGTAATGTCACGGACTGCGCCAAAAAGCCTTAATATCTCCGGTTTTTGAGGGTCGGCACGGCATTCTATATAATTATTAAAAAATCGCACCTGACCACCTTTGGTCACAATACGGAACCCTCGGGTATCCGTTTCCCCGGTTTTCAAGCGGCGCAAGGGCTCGGTGGCTGCCTCCTGATCGTCTGGGTGAGCAATAAATAACCAGCAGCCCTGTACCTTCAATTCACTTTCCGTATAGCCACTAAGCCTGTAAAAGGCATCGGAAATCCAATCAACTCTGTATTGACCTGCATCATTATGGATGCAGGAATAGGCGAAATCGGAGGTCAGTCGCGATATGCTTTGAAAGCGAAATTCAGACTCTCTCAGCCGCTCTTCGGCTTGCTTTTGACTGGTAATATTGCTGATAGTAATGCGGCAGGCTGAAGAACCATCCTCGTTTTGGGTTAAGGCGGCATCCATATGTGCCCACCACAGCGTTCCACCTTCCTTAATCATCCTCAGTTCATAGGCCTGCGGTTCAGCGGTCTCCAGAAGCTGTTTTTGGTGCATATAGTAAATAGATTGGTCTTCTTTAACAATGAACCGGCTGAGAAGCTGTTTAGGCAGCGTGGAACGGGATACGCCCAGCAGGGAGGCAGCCGTAAGGTTGATTTTATCTATCAGCCCTTTTTGACTGATTATGCAGTAGCCGACTGGCGCCAGTTCAAACTGGTGAAAATAACGCTCCCGCTCGGCATCCAGTTCCGTCTGCGCCCGCCGCAGCTCATCGTTTTGCAACTCCAGTTCGAGCTGATGCACTTGGAGCTCATGCAGTATTTTCTGCGTTTCCGCGGGCGATAGCGAGGCGTTCACTGGCGGCAGCTGAGCAGTTTTTTCCCGCAGAACCTTTTCGGCCTGCTTGCGCCGGTGAGAGGTTTTTTGGGGCGGCCTGTCTATATCCGGCATATCGCTCTCCTCTTTTTGAGCAAGGATCCCAACCCAAGAAATAGACTTATATCGCGTTAATTAACTTCCCCATAATATCACGTGCATACACTATTCTTACCCATTATTCCCAGAATATCAAACCAGATCATAACATGTACAGTCTGATATGTGATAGGGTTTTTTGACCTTATATAACTGGTATTTTTTACTTATGACCCTTAATAAAATAATATACCTGCTATTTGCTCATCGTTACGTCAATTATGGATATTTCAGATAAAGAATGCAAACTACCTTGTATTCGCCTGTACCATAACCTATAATAACCGCATATATTTAGTAATTCGAGGAGTGATTACACATGAAAAGGGCCAAGGAAGTAATATCAATTATTTTTGTATTTACATTAGTTATTTCAATTCTGCTTTCATTTTCCGGTTGCAGCTGCAACGGAGGCAAATCATCTATTACAACTCCGTCTTCTGCTGCAGCTACAACAGCGGCTGCAGCCAAAACAACCTCTGCCAGTCAGCCAACCTCTGCCAGTCAGCCAACCTCTGCCAGTCAGCCAACCTCTGCCAGTCAGCCAGTCTCTGCTAATGTTCTGGTAACAAGTACAGATGGCAATGTGTCTATTTCTGTGCCGTCCGGCTGGAATACCAACAATACCCAATTATACCCGGGGTCGGTTATAGGTGTGTCTAACGACACAGCTAATGAATACCTGATAATTACCGAGAAACCTAAAACCAGTCTCAAAGCCAGTGATACAACCAATGACTACCTGACCCTGGTTAAGATGGCTTTCGGTATTGCCGTTACCAACCCGCTGTGGGGACAGCCATCCAACGTAACGATAGGGGGTTGTAAGGGTTTAACCGTCCGCATGACAGGAACGAGGAAATCTAACGGTACCGAGACTGTTTATTTTATTAACCTGTTAGAAAGTAAAAATTACTTTTACAACGTCTCCGGCTACACTCTTACTTCCTTGGAAAATACCAATAAGGCGACCATTGAAAATATTATTAGCAGCTTCAAAGAGAAGGATTAGGGCCAAGCCGGAAACCAGGCAGATCAGTTTATTACCTGGTTAGATACAGCACTTTGCACTATTAAAAGTATGTATTTTCAAAACGTTAAAGGCAATTAATTCTTAGCGTATGGCGAGGTACTCTACAAACTGATAAACCTGGTAGCAACAAAAACTACCAGGAATCCAACCAGGCTCACGGCGAAAGCTACTCTGGGTGAAGTTTCATCATGAGCTTCCGGCAGCAGGTCGCTGGCTCCCAGATAAAGGAAACCGCCAGCGAAGAAGGACAGCAGGTAAACCAGGTATTGGTCCAGACCTGTAATAAATATTGAGGCAGTGGCCCCCAGCACCGGAGTTATAGCGTCCAGTAATAACATGCGAATTGATGATTTTAGTGAATTCCCGGAATTGAGCATAACGGTGATGGTATTCATGCCATCCGGAAAGTCATGGAATATGACCGCCAGGGCAATTATGGCTCCGATCTGAACATCAAAATGGAAACCGACTCCAATAGCGAATCCGTCTACAAAGCTGTGGAGAGCGAGTTCACTGGCACCGTAAATTCCGCCTGAGGAATGGCGAATATATTTCCATTTGCCATCGCTGCGCACCTTTTTAACAGCTAACAAGCGTTCCAGCATGTATAGAAAAACAAATCCCAGACCGGTCATATAGAGGACATTTTGAGCGGCAATATGCTGATTATTAGCCAGCGTCAGGCTGGCCGGTAAAAGCTGAAACAGGGGCACCGCGATTAGAACTCCCGCCGAGAAAGCCGCGATCACCCCGAATTTACTTCTGTTTCTGGCCGCCACATAACCGCCTGCCAGAGTAGCCAAAAACGTAATAAAACTCAGTACCAGTGTATAAAGGTTCATATTATCTTGATTTTCAATATATTAATTTGCATTCAAGTAATATCTTATAGTAACTGAGCCTTTCGTTCAATTCGCAGTATGCCGGATATTGCCCAAACAAGGGAACGTCTGTCCAGCCGTACCTGCATTACCAAATCCATTATTCGGCCGTTATAACAGCGGCAGCATTCATGCCGACTTTTACCTCCATATTGCTGGGGACCGGGAACGTGATGGTGATATCATAGTCAACCACAGACCCATGAAGGGTGGGAACGCTGGAGATGGCTGAAACCTGCCCGTCCAATTTAATATCGGGAAAGGCATCAATGCTGACTGCGGCTTTTTGGCCGATCTTAACCCGGGGTACATCCAGTTCATTGGCGGCGATGACCAACTCCAGAGAGGCTGGATCGATCAGGAAAATTACAGGTTTGGGCAAGGCTGCCGGAATGGTGATAAAATCACCCACACGCGGGTTTACGCCGGCCACCAGGCCGTCAAAAGGAGCGGCAATGGTAGATTGATCTATATGCTTCTTGATCAGGTCCAGGTTTTTTTGAGCGAGGACCAGCCCGTTGTTAGCCTGATCGATACCCAGTTGGGCCAGAGTAATTCCGGTGGCCGTTTGATCAACTACATTCTGCGCGACTTCCACCGCCAGTTCTTTCATTCTGACATCCTGCACCACCAGGCGGTCATATTCCTGTCCACCTATTTCATAAGTAGCCACGCCCGCCATGACCGTACCGGTCTCCGAGCCTGTCAACAAATCCAGTAAATCTTTCTGTTGTTTTATAAGCTGCGCCTGCGCGGTTTTTATTTGTGACAGATAATAGTCAGCTGATCCTTCCGAATTAAGAGCGATGCGTTCCGCCATCATTTGTTTGGAAACTTCGATCTGTCTCTGGAGTTTGGAAATTTCATCTTGAATGTCTTTAACTGCAGCTGTGCGGTCAAGGTTAAATTGAGCGGCTGCCAAAGCTGTATTGGCCTGTACCTGCGCCAATTTAGCCTGGTCCAGGCCTGTTTTAGCCTGGGTCAATAATACACTGGACTGACCTTGAGCAACTTTGGCCTGGGCCAGGGCCACTTCCAGATCGGCAGTATCCAGTTTGGCCAAAACTGCATCCCTGGTAACATGGTCGCCCTTTTTGACGTTAATGGCAATCACCTGCCCGGCGCTACCGAAATTGAGATTAGCATAATTGGCGGCATCAATGGTCCCAGTCCCACTAACTTTATTCTGCGGGGTCACTGTGGTAACCGCGGATGATTTAGAAGGTACGGGAGTTTTTATGGCCAAAGAGCCTGAACCCGCCTTAATTCCGGACGGAGACGAGGAAGGCTGAGCCGCTGTACAGGCCGCTAGGCTTCCAACCACCAGTATAATCATGAATAATAAGACTAACCCCTTTATTTTATGTGTCATAGATAATCTCCTCATCGCAAATACAGCCAGGCAACGCAAATTGGTTTACACTTCGATCTCTTCTTCGGTCTTCAATGGACGGCGGTGGCGGCTTTCCAGGATATTATAGGCCACCGGGACAACCACCAGAGTCAGCAGGGTCGAGGTAATGAGGCCGCCGATGACTGTGATTGCCATAGGAGAACGCCATTCTCCACCGGCCCCCAAGCCAAGCGCCACGGGCAACATGCCAAAGATAAGCGAGAGCGTGGTCATAAGCACGGGACGCAGGCGAACAGTCCCGGCGCTCAGAATGGATTCCTTCAAGGAAACGCCTTTAGCCAGTTCCTGATTAGCAAAATCTACCAGCAGGATGGCGTTCTTGGTCACGATTCCAGCCAGCAGAATAATACCTATCATAGAAGTAATGTCCATTGGATTATGGGTAAACAGCAAAGCCAGCAGGGCGCCCGAAGCGGCCATAGGCAGGGTCAGCATGACTATGATGGGCTGCAGGAAGGAGCTGAATTGAGATGCCAGCACCATGTACATGAAAACCACGGCCAACAGTAAAGCCAACAGCAGGGTGGTGAATGAGTCCGAGGCCATTTTAACTTGTCCTGAGTACTCATAGGTGACACCTTCAGGCAAAGTGATATTTTTCAAGCGGTTAGTAATATCAGCGGTTACTTTATCCTGGGTCCTGCCGACAAAGCCCGCTCCAACCGTGATCTGCCGTTCACGATCTTGCCGTTCAATGATGGTAGGCCCGGTCGAAGGGGAAATGCTGGAAACATCGCTCAGTCTATACTGGATGCCGCGCGGCGAGGTCAGATTCAGTGAAAGCAGGTCGGCGGTGCGCTGGCGGTCAGCTTCCTGAAGGATAACCAGAACGTCGACATCGTTGTCTCCTTCGTGCAATTTGGAAGCTGTGGCACCGTTGACCAGGGTCCGTATGGTAGAACCGACCCCGGCGGTGGTCAAGCCCCGTTCAGCAGCGCGCTGTCTATCAACCTTGATACTCAGTTCGGGTTTGCCCGGATCAACGCTGCGGTCAACGTCAACCAGTCCGGGTACATCCTTGATGGCCTCCATGACCTGCTGGGATGCCAGATACAGGTCTTCCTGCGACCCACTGGTGCGCAGGGCGATCTGAATAGGC
>CAITCX010000509.1 GCA_903890885.1 uncultured Dehalococcoidia bacterium | reverse complement strand
GCTAATATGGCCGCGTTCAGTCCGTAAAAACTTGCTTCATCCATCGATGAGGTGTTACCGGTTGAAGAAACATTTGAATTCGTAAGTGTATATACACCACTATCGGTAATTTTAATGACTGATTCATTTTGCTGTGAAGCAGAAATATCCTGGTTTGACTTGCTGATTGTCCCACCGCTCTGTAAATACACGGCCGTTCCAGTTATGCTTGAAGCACCGCCACCGCCACCGCCACCCGGTGGAGGTCCACCTAAACCACCAGGGGGCGGTCCCCCGCCTGGAGGAGCGCCGTTGGGTAGCATTCCTGCCGGTGGTGTTCCGCCTTGACCACTTGTGGGAGGGTTACCACTGGGTGGAGTTTGGGTAGGTGTAACGCTGTTTGTACCATTGATTTTGGGACTTTCACCGCTCTGAGTAACGTTTGAAGGAGTGCTAAAAGGTAGACTGCCAGTTGAGGCAGGAGCATTGGCAGTGGCTAAAGTTTTGCCGGCACTATTAAAGCTGGAACTGGTTGTGGGAGTGTTGCAAGAGGAAAAAATAATTGTAAATATAATCAAAATACTTATAAATGGCCAGACTTTAATATTTTGCATGCAGCCTCCTAATAACTGCTAACTTTCTTATATTCTATATCCTTTTCGCTTGAACGAGCAGAATTTAAGAAACACCATTTCCTAATCTGGATTGCAGCGCAGATAAAATGATATCTTCAGATTTGTTAAGGCCAATGGCACTTGTATCAAGACATAAATGATACTGGCAGGCTTTCCTGAAATCTTGTCCTGTAATCACACGCAGATAATGCGTTCGCTCAAGGTCGACTTTATTGATTAACCTGGCGGCATCCTGCGCTGATACTTGATATATTTGTTGTACGCGCTGCTGCCGAAAGGCAAAATCAGCGTGGAGAAAAACACTTAAATGGCGCGGGTATTGACGCAACACATGAAAGCCCGCACGACCTACAATTACAGCCGAATTCTTGAGGGCAGTTCGGGTTATAATATCTTCCTCAGTCTTATAGAGTGTTTCATCAGCGGGAATATCAAGCGGAGGAGGTGTATACACGGTGGTAAATGCGCATTCCATTGATTGTATTAAGGATTGCCATAAAGGAGTAACTTTCTCATCGCGTGAATCCAACTCTGCTTCAGATACTTTCAATTCCTGCGCAGCCTGGCATAATATTTCACGGTCTAAATATAATATATTCAGGTGCGTTGCCAGTTGACGTCCAAGGAAAGCCCCTCCGCTTCCAAATTGCCTGCTGATAGTAATCACATAAGTCAAATCATTCATCATCTTTTTGATTCCTCCCAGGCATTTACTATGTGAAAATATTTATTAATCAACCTTGGAATACTGATTATAGTCCTTACTATATTTATTTATCAATCACCAGAATATTTAAGAAACGCCATTTCTCAATTTGGATTACAGTGCCATGACCAACCACGTCTGGAGAGTTTACAGCTACATGTTCGATCATCCTGCGCTGGTAGGCAGGAAACTGGCTCGCAAGGGTACGTTTACTGGCGAAAAATGGTCTGATTAAAATTTGGTTGATTCTTCTTTTCTACAGTGATAAAATTGCCGGGATGATTAATAAGAATTTTGTTGCCTGGGCTATTGTTATTATCGTTGTTATTTTGGGACTGATAAGAGTCATCCATCTTGTTCAAAATGCCCTTTCCGAAGAACCCTGGCTTAGAATCATCTACTTTTTAGTGTCTGTCGCCGGATTGGGGCTGTGTGTTAAGAACCTGGTCAAATTGCTTCAAATTAAATTCGCTGCCAGTAAACACCTGATGCCTTTCATGGGTTTGTTTATTGGCAGTATTTTATCTCTCTGGATATTCATGGATGAAATTGGATATTTCATATTTAATGTGCTTGAGAGAGTAAAATATTAGTAACATTAGCCCAACTGCTATTTGTGATGCTGCTTAACCTCAGTTATCAGGTTCGCCATGGGAAATCCATGATTGTATAAGGTTGATCTGTTCATGTGGGGCAGGTCCAAGACCGATCTCCCCTGTATTTTAATTGGCGGTATTGCCGTTTCCGAAAAATGAGCCTGATGCATAATCACCAGACCAGTTTCCTTGCCCGCTTAAAATACTACCTGATCTGGACAATTTGCCTTGCCAGGAAGTTACCATGGAACTCGTGCCTCTCAAGGCAGTGCCCCGGGCATCCAGGTTGCCATCTATATCGACTTGCCCGACGATGGTCCCCGAATAAGCGCCTTCAAACGAACCTTGCACAACACCACCTGAATCAATCGTAACCGCAAATGTGCCTTTTGCAGGCACATTACTGTTGCCGTCACTCACTTGCCCTGTCCAGTTTCCATTCAACGTTCCTCTGAATTCGCTTAGCACCGATGAAGCCGGAGCAGTCGGATAACTGAAATGCCCCTTGTCAGGCACTTTATCGGAGATGGTAGGCTGTGCCGGTTGAGCGCCGGATAGATATTTTCTAACTGCCGCTGTCCAGTTAAAACTGCTGGTGGTGCCTATCGCTGAATCCGGCACGGTTAGTTCCACTACATTCTGAATAACACGGTATTTTAGGTTGGTGGGGGATGAACCATTCGCCTTAACATTGAGAACTTCATGGGAGAGGTTGCTGTCATAAAGTCCCAGCCTGACCAGGTAGTCATAGCCAATATCGTTCGAAATTAAGGGCCACCTGGTTCCGGAGTTCGGGTTTTTATCCGCATCGATCATAAAATCCCACTCAATATAAGT
>CAITCX010000508.1 GCA_903890885.1 uncultured Dehalococcoidia bacterium | reverse complement strand
GTAAAGACATAACTGATATCGAAGTCAACCCCCTGGTAGTTTACAGCCAGGGTGAAGGCGCCAGAGCCGTGGATGTCAGAATTTTGCTTTCGAAGCCTCAGGAGGCCTTATAATGAAAAACATTATTATCGGTTCGGTCAGTGAAGATGCCGGAAAGACTAGCTTCATAGTCGGCCTGGGTAAAGCTCTCGGTCAGAAATTCTTTTACCTTAAACCGTTCGGAGACAGATTAATATACCGTAAAAAACGGCTATGGGACTATGATTCAGCCTTGATCACTAATATTTTCGGGATGGAACAAAGCTCGGATGAAATGACCATCGGGTTTGAGCATTCCAAGTTATGTTATATGTATGATGAGACCGGCACAAAAGCCAAACTGGTGGATATGGTCCATAACCTGGGAGATGACAATAAACCTCTTTTTATTGAGGGAGGCAAAGATCTGACTTATGGCGCGTCAGTCCGATTAGATACGCTGTCATTGGTCAAATTTCTGGGTGGCAAACTGGTGTTGGTGATCAGCGGTGATGAAGGTACTATTATGGATGATGCCGCTTTCGTGAAAAAATATGTCGCCCTTTCAGGTGTTGACTATGGGATAGTTATCAATAAGGTCAGTAATCTGGAGGATTACAAGAACAATAACCTGAGGGACATTAAAGAGATGGGGCTCAACGTGCTGGGTGTAATTCCCTTTGAACAGAGTCTGACCCAGTTATCTATGAATTTTATCGCTGAAAAAATCCAGGCACGAATCATCGCCGGGGACGGTGGTTTGAACAAGCGCATAAGACAAATTTTCGTTGGGGCTATGTCCGCGGATATGGCCGCCCAAACCCCGCTCTTTAAGAGAATGCAAAAATTATTGATCACCAGTGGCGACCGCACGGATATGATAGCCGCCGCTTTAGAATCAGATACTGCAGGTATTATTCTGACCAATAATTTGGTGCCATCTCAGAACCTTCTGGCCAAGGCCACCGGTTTGAATATTCCGGTGCTGGCAGTGCCTTTTGATACTTTCCAGACCGCCAAGCAAATCGACGATATGATCCCTCTGCTAACTAAGGACGATACAGAACGCATCGATTCTCTCAAGACTCTTGTGGAGCAGAATGTAGAGATCGAGTCGATTATTGGCTAAATAGAAAGATAATCAGGGTAACTTAAAAGCCCTACCCCTCAAGGGGTAGGGCTTTTTTCATAGACCAGGGTTTCCCACCTTGAAAAGTGGGGGTTAACTAAAAAGCAATCGCTTTTACGGTGGAAACGTCCTGAATTGCGGCGAGTTTATTCTTGGCGGATTCCGGAAGTGCCTCATCCAGGTCTAGAATCATCAGTGCTTGCCCGCGGGCTTTCAATCGGCTGACATACATAGCGCTGATATTTACGTCTACCTCACCAGTAATATTTCCAACTGCGCCGATCAAACCTGGACGATCTTTGTGATCAACAAACAGGAAAGGCCCAGAGGTCGGCACAAAATCGATCCAGTAATTATTGATCCGTACTACATGAGACTCACCGCGTAGCACAGTACCTGAAACTTCAACTGTTCCAGAGCTAGTCGTTGCTCCTACCGTAATCAAACTGCCATAATTCTCGCAGGCGGCCACTTTTTGCTCAACCACATTCAAACCGCGATTACTGGCGATCAGGTTGGCGTTGACCATATTAACTTTCTGCTCGCTGACATTTTCTAACAACCCACCCAGAACCGAGGCTTTTAGCGCATTGGTATCATATTTTGTGATTTCACCCTCATATTTTATGGTCAGTTTGTTCATCTGACCTTCTGAAAGCTGGCTAACCAGTTTCCCAATTTTAGTGGCGATTATCATAAAAGGATTGAGGACTGCCATCATCTCAGGCGGGATGAAAGGAGCATTGACCGCATATTTGGGAGGAAGACCTTTAAAAACGTCTACGAT
This sequence comes from uncultured Dehalococcoidia bacterium, assembly GCA_903890885.1. GTDB lineage: Bacteria > Chloroflexota > Dehalococcoidia > Dehalococcoidales > UBA3254 > UBA3254. The sequence continues at coordinate 690 of CAITCX010000508.1, read as the reverse complement.
CTGTTCAGCCACATCGCTGGCAGCCATGACCTGGGCTTCTGCAGTAGAGGCTCCAAGATGGGGCGTGACTATAGCATTCTCAAGGCTGAATAGGAGGCTGGAAGTGCAGGGTTCCTGCGGGAAAACATCTATGGCGGCTCCCGTGATCTTTTTATCTTTCAGAGCCGCTGCCAGGGCTTCCTCGTTGATAAGTCCGCCGCGGGCCGTATTGATTATGCGGCAGCTGGGTTTCATTATAGCCAATTCTTTTTCACCAATCATGTCTTTAGACTGGGGAGTTAGAGGAACGTGCAGAGTAATAAAATCAGCTTCTTTATAAATCTTTTCCAGAGAAACAATTTCTACCTGCAAGTTTCGGGCATGGTCTTGAGAAACGAATGGATCATATCCGATTAATTTCATTTCTAAACCGCGGGCACGGCGGGCTACGGCCGAACCGACATTGCCCAGGCCGATTATACCCAGTGTCTTACCCCTGACTTCTGTACCGGTAAATTTACTTCGCTCCCATTTACAGGCTTTGAGGGCAAAGTTGGCGTTGGGTATATGGCGGGCCAGAGAGAGCATCAAAGCAATGGCGTGTTCGGCAGCAGAGATCGTGTTGCCGGTTGGAGCATTGACCACCAGGATCCCGCGGCGGGTGGAAGCCTCTAGCTCAATATTATCTACACCAACTCCAGCGCGGCCGAT
>CAITCX010000507.1 GCA_903890885.1 uncultured Dehalococcoidia bacterium | reverse complement strand
CTATTTTTATTTTTTACTACTATATTTAAATACTATGTTGTTAGCAGTATTTCATAATAACTGCCGTGTTGGGGAGCTGAACCATCTCAGGTTGAACCTGTAAATGGTTTAACAGCATTTACTATTCAATTGTTAATTTACTTCTGGTAGATAAATAGCAGACAATCTTCCGGTACCAGGAATGCGCTGCATAGATCACCAGAGCTACAACATTGTCATAATAACCTACCCGGGTAAAAATAGCGTAAAAATAACGCTCAGGAGGTAAATAAAAGGTTACAATCGGTTACAATCAGGTTAAGAAGTTATCACAATTTTGATAAAATGGACTGTTTTAGGCCGGGTCACCAGTTATATAGTAGCTGCAAGCGGCTGTCTGAACTCCCGACTGTTATCATTCTGAAAAATAAACTACAAAAGTTGTTGATTGGAGAGATCACTAGTTCACCGGTCGTGAAAATGCGACGTGACCGCTTAATCAAAAATCCGCACAATCGTTTATCCATAATATGGATTTAGTTTTCTAAGCCGTAAAGCTTGAGGGAATTAAGGGGAATGTCGTTCAATCGTTTTGACTATATTACTGCACAGACATTCCAAACAATTTTTCGCTTTGTTTTAATACGCCTTATTTACCAATATTTACCAATATTTACGATATTTTTCTTGCTTTAGTGAACAAAGGGATTATACTTAATGATAAGCGATATATTCAGGATTAGAAGAAGAAAGTTCAGAGCAATACTTGAAATATTAAATGGACGACTGAGGGAAAAGGGGTTGGACCAGAGATGGTATTATCCCAGGCTGTACAATATATTATAATATTATTTAATATATCAGGTAACCCAAATATGTTGCTAAATAAATGAAAGCGGTTAACATAGGTACACCTATTACAGGCCAGACAGGCGGCGGCACCGCTGTAACCATCTACGGAGGTGGGGTGTTTTTGGCCCTACAGAGATGGTGACGCAGAAATATTGTAAATAGTTAAGCACCTGGTTATTAAACCAGGTAAAAGTCAAGGTGTTTTAATGAATAGAATAGTAAAGCTATTTATAACTTTTTCTGTTTTAATGGCCCTGGCAGTGGTGGCGATTCCAGGCAGTGTTTTTTCTAAGGATTCCGATATACATGCTACTGGTTTAAAAGAACCTACGGCCGAACAAGCGGAGTGGATGAAGCAGAATTTCCCGGTCATTCAAAAAATCCGCCTGAATAAACTGGCCGTTGAGCGTATTAACGCCGATCGCAAATCTAAAGGTAAATCGCCCCTATCTGAAACTGAAATGGATGTAGCGCCTCAGGGTCAGGAGGCGGTTTTCGCTGCCTCCAGCAGTACTGACGCACAAACCTTTTCAGCTTCGCCTGAAAATCTTCCCTCTGCGATCGATAATAGCCAATCGTCCAAATTTCCTCCTATCCGCAATCAGGATCCTCTCAATTCCTGCGTGGCTTTTTCAACCACTTATAGTCAGCTGACTTACGAGACCAATCTGGCACTGGACAGGACCGCCAGTGATGGCAACAACTCAAACATCTTTTCGCCGAAGTGGACTTATAACTTAGCCAATGGAGGGGCAGACGCAGGATTATATTATTCCGATGCCTATAACCTGATAATGAAAAACGGGGCTGCCAGCTGGGCGGATTTCCCCTACGACAGCAACTACCTGGCCTGGGACACGAACTCTTCAGACTGGAGCAAGGCCATCAATTACCGCGCGAATAATTTCGGATCTATCTACAATGCCGATGATCCCGATGCTATGATTTCCGCTATTAAAACTCAGCTGGCTAACGGTCATATTATGGTCATCAGCACCTATATCAACTCTCAATCATCGGTATGGTCTTTACTAAGGTTAAGCAATAATCCTTTTAAGAACCAAAGAATTGCTCTCTACGAAACGAAAACTACTTACGGTGGGCATTCCATGAACATCGTCGGCTATAACGACGATATCTGGTATGATTTGAATAGAAACGGTCAGCCGGATCAGGCTGAAAAGGGCGCCTTTAAGCTGGCAAACTCATGGGGAACCGGTTATGCCAACAGCGGGTACGTTTGGGTAGCCTATGATGCCCTGCGGCCAGATTCAGCCGTTCCTGCCAATGGGAGTAGATGGCCACCTGCCGACCGTTCCTCCGATGGCATCTTTCGGAATGTATATACTCTTACCGTCAACCCATATACCCCGACGATGAAAGCTGAAATTACCCTGAACCAGGCCAAACGCGGACAGGTAGCGGTAACTCTGGGAATTGGCCCGGCCACAGCTAGCACGCCTACCAGTACCTGGAATTCAACGGCGGTGTTTTATAGCGGCGGTGATTATCCTTTCGATGGGAGTCCAATTG
>CAITCX010000506.1 GCA_903890885.1 uncultured Dehalococcoidia bacterium | reverse complement strand
TGAAGAAATCAACTATTGATAGGTTGATCCCTTGAGTAAGGTGAATAACCCATAATATGCCGGGGGTTATTCACTAACTTACCCGGTACCGTCAGTTTGCAGGATTGGTTACACGGCCAATAAATATGATCGAGTTGGTAGGGATATCCCGAATTATGAAGATAAAGGGACGATCAACTTTCATCTCCTTAAAGTTTAGCTCAATAGATGTTGCACCCAAGGAAATCCCCGTAGCTGCCGCCGCTTCCGTTCCATCTTCATCCACTGCCACGAAGGCCTGATGGACAACATCCTCGATAAGCAGGTCTTTTTGACCGTCCATGCCAGAAAAATCTGCCTTATCGGTAAAGGCTTCGGGCATACCCAGTTGGCTCAAGGCTTCCTTTAGCTCTATTTGCGATGAGAAGCTGAATTTGGGCATAGTCAGTTTAACGCTGTCATCTTGCATCTGCTGGATCAAGGAGCTTAAACCCGGGCCGGTCAAAGCGCTCTCAAAGAATTTAAATTTATCTGCCCCGGGCAGCAGAATTACCATTGACAGTTTATGGCCACTGTAGGGTAGCTCTACCGCCTGGAGACTGTCATTCTCAAGGTATTTGAAACGTGCCTTATTTTTCATCATGGGGAGAGAAATATCGTTCCCGGTCAAAGGATGAAAGACATCACTGGCAGTAGCTTCCTTGTTAAAGCGAGATAGCCAGGCTGCGTTGAAATAGACGGCATTAGTAAGCACTAGCCGGGTCATGTCATCCACCGAGCCCTGGGGCAGCACTTCTTTGATCTTGCCCTCCGTCTGATCGCTGACCCACTGATTGATGACTAGGCGGGATGGCTCAGCGGAACTTTTGAAGTCTACTATGCGCATGCCTGCCCCGTAGTTCTGTGCCAGTAGATCCAGGTAGGCGGGGGTAAAATTGAAGCCCTGCTGCCCCCAAATGGCATTGGCTACGTTCAGCCGAAAGCCCTGCCCGTCCTTGCCCTTGGCCCCCTGACCTCTCGTAGCCAGATCCTGGTCGAGACTGTTGAAAGCCGGATGAAGCTGGGCTTGAGGTAGCTTAAACTTGAGTGCTGCCGCCATTTGTTTTTCTGTTTCGCTGCGGGCGCCGCCATAGGACATCGCCAGAGCCTCTGAGATGCTGTAAGGAGAGAAAAAGAGGTTGCCGTCGGTTCCCTTGATTTCCTGGTAAAGGTTAAGGGCAAAATCGCGATTGCCTTCCATCAAACTTGCGTTATCCGAAGAGGAGACGACAGGTGCGGTTAACCTGGTTTTTTCCGATTTCAGGTCTACCGGCTTAATTGTCCCGGGGAGAACAGTAGGAGTTTGGCTAGCCGACACAGACGGTTTAATGGTCGCAGATGGCGTTCCAGGGGGAACTGTGGCAGTTTGGCTAGCGGTCGCTGACGGTTTAACGGTAGTAGATTGCATCACGGGGAGAACCGGAGTTTGGCTGACCGACGCTGACGGCTCAACGGTGGTAGATAACGTCCCGGTTGAAACTGGAGCTGCTGGCGCACACGCGACTAAAAGCGGGATAACTAAAATTGCAGTCAGTGTGACCAGTAAAATATTCTTCAAAGATATCCTCCTGTAATAGAGCAATGATCCAGCTTAAAGGCATATACTGATTATATAAATATGATAAGATTATTGAAGATATGATAGATAAGTGATTATATTTTGTCAATAGCAGATTAAACATAATTTAGCTTTAGTTTCCATCTTTCCTGAACAACTTCGTTGACGTCAGGAGGTGTCCCTATTTTGGTGGTATAATATGATTCAAACTAAAATACCCTGGCTACCCAAAGAAGGGAATTGATTACCATGAGGAGGAGAGTCGGATATGCCTAAAAGGAATTTCCACCAGTATTTGGACGCAGTCTTTAAAAATTTATGATGTGATTTATGACTTCCAACATTTGGACGGACAAGGATATGAAAGAAGCAAAAAAGCCGTTTATATTCAACTTATTGAAAGGACTCATACAGTTGTTATTTATCACGACTTTCTTACTAAGCTCTGGATGTCATGAGTGGCGTTACGGTCCTCCAGATCACAACGTGATAAATCCTTTGGTTATCTCAGTTGGATCAAGCGGACAGGTTATTGCTTCTCAGGAAAATTATGGAAAGGGTCCGGTAACACAAATTGACAAGATAGGACCTGATGGAAAGACTGAGTGGCAAATAATACACATGGATCCCTCCCAGCCTTTCAAACCCTATTCTGTCTCGCCAACACAACTAGTGGGCGATGGGAAACAAAATACTTTCGTTGTCTGGGGTCTGGGCGATGATATCTGGATTAATAAATTAGATATCAAGGGTGGTTCGGTTTGGAAAGATAAAGTCAAGATAGGTAATTGCAATAGATTGTACGATCTAAAAGCTGTTAGTGATGGCGCTGGAGGAGCGATAGTAGGTTATTTGGGTGAAAGAGGAGAGTTTGGGCTCCAGCGTATCAATATGGATGGAATATTGCTCCAGTCTGAAAAACATATGTCCGATATAGCAGGGTTCGAAATCACATCTAATGCAGTGGGCGATATTCTATTACTCCATGTTAACTTTAGTCGTTCTTTTTATTTGCAGGAAATCGACCTATCTGGAAATAATATCTCAAAATCACCACTGTTATTAAACACCCATAAACCAAGCCCAAGAATATCACCGACGACGATTCCAGTCGGCAATGCAGGACCCGAGGAGTATGCACTTTGGTTAATTGATGATTTTAACGGAGGTTCTATAGCAGGATATTCTGATACCTGGGGTAATACTGATGAGGATCGGTCGCTTAATATTTACAAAGTTGATTCTGATGGAAATGTACTTTGGACCAAACGTTTCATATCAAATTCAAAAGATAACGGAGGTCAAGTTATTGACTACGCGACCGGTCGATGCGTCGGAGATGGAGCCGGAGGTATTTTCATTGTTAGCCTGGTAAAGAGTTCATCTATTTCAACACAAAATGGTACATCCCTGGTTATCCAGAGAATTGATTCGTCAGGAAATGAGGCTTTAAATACGAATGATAATCAAACAGATAATACCTGGAATGTAAACCGTGCGCGTTTTAATGTCATTTCAGATGATTCAGGCGGGATTGGAGTTTTTTGGGTTTCACTTACAAGAAATGAGAATAACAGAGAAACAGGGACCGTTATACGAGCGCAAAAGGTTGAACGGGATGGAAAAAAACAGTGGGATGAATTCGGAGTTATGCTTTCAAATGATGACGTAACGAGTATGAATGGATATCCTTCAGTGGTTTCAGATGGGTCTGGAGGATTTATTGCCAGTTTGGGAAATTCAGCTATTACTGGTGGTAGGG
>CAITCX010000505.1 GCA_903890885.1 uncultured Dehalococcoidia bacterium | reverse complement strand
TTAGCCCGCATGCCGCCGGTATAAATATATTTCAAAAAATTCAACCGGCTTCGCTGCTTTTAACTACCGCCGTCATTATTCCTTTAATTATCTTGTTGTGGCGTAAAGGCAAAGACAATGCTTTTACCAACTGGGCCTGGACCGTCGGTGGTATACTCTATATCGGTTGGCTTATGAGCTCCTTCGTTTTTCTCAGAAAGCTGGATGGTGGGCACGGCGGATGGGTCTTTCTGGCCCTGCTCTGCACTTTTTCTTCAGACACCTCTGCCTATTTGCTGGGCCGGGTTTTAGGGAAGCATAAAATGGCCCCTTATGTCAGCCCCAACAAAACCTGGGAAGGTGCTGCCGCCGGAGTAGCCGGTGCGGTTGTCGTCAGCTTATTGGTGGTCTTTTTCTTTCATTTGCCTCTTAATAACTGGCAGGCAGCCTCTCTGGGCATTTTGATCAGTATCTTTGGGCAAATGGGAGACCTGGTTAAATCCTTGTTTAAACGCAATATGCAGGTCAAGGACTCCGGCCGTGTCCTGCCCGGCCATGGTGGCTTTCTGGATCGCATGGACAGTCTGGCCTTTGCGGGGGTGCTGGTTTACGTTTTCGTGGCTTTGTTCTCAGTGTAAAAACTGCCTAAAAGAAAACAAAAAGAGACTCTACAGTTTTTCACTGACTTTGCGGTACCGATACTCCAGGTGGTCCACCTCTTTGACGCCCTTCAAGCTATTTGCCATGGCCAGCAGGATGTTGATGATGATCTGGCGCGGAAAGATCGAAAGAGGGATAGATTCCCCATTGACATAAAGTGTAACCTGCTCGCGGTTGGGTTTGAGGAAGATTCCTTCTATAAGGTCGGCTACGCCCTTAATGTCATCCATTGCGAACTGTTTCGCTTCAGTTTGCAGAGGCTCATTGGTAACTATTGCCAGCGGTTCAATATTTTCCAATAGTGGGCCTCCTTCTTTACGGTGAATTTCGATCTTGGGAGCGTTCCCGCGGCTAAAGCCCTCTGTCAAAATCAAATCGTAATCTTCTCCCAGCTGGTGGACTAGCTGATCTATCGTTAGCTCCTGGGTTACAGGTTTGATGATTTGAATTTCAGACGTTGAACTTACCATCGTAGCAGCGGCTCCGGCTTTTGCATGTCTCCAGGAGTCCTTATCGGGCTGATCGAAGTTGATTGCGTGATGGGAGTGTTTAATAGTGGCTACCTTATAGCCGCGTGATATGATCTCGCGAATCAATTTCTCTAAAAAAGTAGTTTTACCGGTACCGGATTTTCCGACAATCGAAACAACTGGCGGCATTTTTATTTCCTCCCAAATATTGCGGATTTTGGGGAATACAAAAACAATATAATAGATTACAAGCTTAGCCCTTAAATAAGCTGGTTGCCCACCTTATTATTCCCAGCATATCAAGGCTAATGTAAAAAAGCAGTATCACCAGCAGGTAGTTCAAATAGCGGCCAGGAATTTTGTGTGCGGTAATAGCACCAAGCTGGGCCAGAGTAATACTGGTTGCTGCCAGAGCCAACCAGGCCGGCCAGTAAATATAGCCGATGGTATATTCCGGCAGTCCAATGGCACCCAGCCCGTTGACAACATAACCGCATATGCCACCAAGGCTAGTGAAAAGCATCATGGCCAGAGATGTGCCCATTGCATTAACCATACGGAACCTAAGCACCAGCACCAGCACGGGGATAGCCAGGATGCCGCCGCCAATACCCATCAGACCAGTAATGATACCCAAAGGAAAAGCCAGACCAAACCATAACCAGTAATTCTGCCGGATCGGCAGGTCAAAATCATGAAATTTCACTGTCAGCATGCGGGTGGCCACCAGTAGAGTTAGTACGCCAAAGCTGAACTTTAAAGCTGAGCCTGAGATATGAGATGCCAGAGTAGCGCCCAAATAACTGCCGGCAGAGGTGAAAATCCCCATTAAAATAGCAGCTCTCCAGTTAATGGAGCCGCGTTTATGATGTTGCCAAACTCCGCTGGCTGCGGTGGGCAAGATGACAGCCAGAGAGGTGGCAAAGGCCAACCGGATTGCTATAGATTCGCTGATGCCATGAGAGGTATACAGCCAGAGTTGCACAGGCGTCAAAAT
>CAITCX010000504.1 GCA_903890885.1 uncultured Dehalococcoidia bacterium | reverse complement strand
TGTGAAATCTTATCGCCTGATGTGGAGCAAAGCGTCTACCGGGTGGCTCAAGAAGCCATCACCAACGTAATCAATCATGCCAGAGCCACCCACCTTTATTTGACGTTGAGTACAACACACAGTAAGATCACTCTGACTGTAAAGGATGATGGTGTGGGTTTTGATACGGCCAAAACTAATCAGACCCATCAATTTGGACTCACCGGCATGAAAGAAAGGGCACATCTATGCGGCGGTGAAATTTTTGTGCTAAGCCAACCCGGCAGCGGGACTACTATTAAGCTGACCATCTAGCAGCTTTTGGAGGAGAAACTACTATCAAAGTAATAATATGTGATGATCAGGCCATTGTAAGAGACGGGTTAGCCATGCTTTTGAGACTCGAGCCGGACATAAACGTCGTGGCTACAGCCGAAAATGGGATGGCGGCCATCGAACTGGTTGCCAGAGAAAATCCGGAGCTGGTGCTGATGGATTTGAAAATGCCAATCCTCAATGGTGTTGAAGCTACCCGTCAGATCAGGTTGAAGTATCCTGAGGTTAAAATCCTGGTGCTTACCACCTATGATGGTGATGAATGGGTGTTCGAAGCCATTAAAGCCGGGGCTTCCGGATATTTGCTTAAAGATACGCCGAGGGATGAATTGATAAAAGCAATCCGGGGTACGATCGCCGGGGGCACCTACCTGCATCCAGCCATCGCCGGTAAAGTTTTGGAGCAGGTTTCCACCCGCTCCACGCAGTCTTCCAAACTAATCACCGATAAGCTGACAGACCGGGAAGTTGAAATTTTGACCCTGATGACCCGCGGACTCAGCAACAATGATTTAGCGGAAAAGCTGTTTCTTTCCGAGGGGACAGTGAGAAACCATGTCAGTGCTATCCTTTCCAAGCTGGGAGTTTCGGACCGTACTCAGGCAGTTGTGATAGCCATGCAACACGGCCTGGGCATGTTTTAAGGTCAAAATCCAGGGGAAGGTCAGGGGGTTTCTCCGCTATTCGGCAAATCTACCGGCAAGGTAAAATAAAAACAACTGCCTTTCCCGAGTTCGCTCTGCACCCCCACGCTTCCTCCGTGGGCTTCCACCAGTCTTTTAACGATGGTCAATCCCAGTCCGCTTCCACCGGCAGCACGGGCGCGTGATTTTTCCACTCTGTAGAACCTTTCAAACATGTTGGGCAGGTCTTCAGATGGAATTCCTTCACCCGTGTCACTAACGCTGATTTTGATTGCAGTGTTTTCTAAAACGGCGTACACGGTGATTTTGCCGCCACTGGCGGTGTGTTTATAGGCATTTTCCAGGTAATTACGCAGGACCTGGCTGATGCGCTGGTAGTCTATATTGACCAGCGGCAAATCGGTTTGAACATCAGTTAAAATTTCCAATCCTTTACTCTTGATTTTGGTCTGAATGGCAGTCACGGATTGTGCGATCAATTGGGAAATGTCCTCAGTTTGCCGGTATAGTTTGAGTTCGCCGGCGTCGGCCAGCGTCAACTCCTGAAGATCGTCAACCAACCGGGTCAGCAGGTCCACCTCTTCACTTAGCGAAGCGATTGTAGGCTTGTCTGGTTTCACCACATCATCACGGATGGCTTCCAGATAACCTGCCACATTGGAAAGGGGTGTGCGCAATTCATGAGCGACATCTGCTACCATATTCCGGCGTAATATTTCTGTTCGTTCAAGATTGCCCGCCATCGAATTGAAGCTTTGCGCTAATTCACCAATTTCATCTTTACTTTTTACAGCTACTCTTTGACTGAAATCACCTTTGCCCAGGTTTCTGGCTGAATTTGTAAGGGCGCGGATAGGTGATGTGACGGCTCGAGAGATAAAAAAAGTGATGACCAGAGCGATAACTACTGCCAGCAAGGCACCCCAAAGTAAAAATCCATTGATAGCCCGGATCAAACTGGAAACGGTAGAAGTAAGGGGACTGACATATAAATTAGCGATCAAGTCGCCCCGGTTACTCGGTCCCGGTCCCTGCCCTGGCCCTGGCCCTGGACCTTGCCCTGGCCCTGGCCCTGGCCTTGGCCCGGAGGAGCCTCCCCCGATGGAAGGCCCGAGGGGACGGCTGTAGATGAGAATGCCCGAATTGTCCAGGTGGTATTCTTTGCCCAGCAAGGTATTTTGTGAATCAGCAATCACCGTATTAGTCGGATCGGTGATGATGATCCGTCGTTCTTCCATCGTCGATAACAAAGTAACCAGTGCCTGGATGCCCTGCCAGTTACCCTGGGCGGCATACAGATCTGAAATCAAATAGGCTACCCTGTTGGTACGTCCTTCGGTGACTCTTTCTTCATAGGTACGGATCTGGTCCCAACTATTGCGGGCCACAAAGAAAGAGACTGTTCCGACAGTGATCAAAATGACCAGTAAAAAAGAGAGCATTAAACGGAAACGCAGGCTGTGGATCACTCGCTGCCTCCGGTAAACTTGTAACCTGAGCCATAGATGGTTTTTATATACACGGGGTGGCTGGCATCCGGTTCCAGTTTCCTGCGGAGGTTTAGAATATGTACATCTATGGTGCGGTCGAATCCTTCGAAATCGTAGCCAAGAACCTTTTCGATAAGCTGCCCACGGCTGAAAACCCGGTTCGGATCTCTGATCATGACACCTAATAATTTGAACTCAACCGGAGTCAGATTGATAGACTTGCTATTCAGATAAGCTTCATGCTTCAGAAAATTGATGGTAAGTTTACCGAATTTCAGCTCCTCCGGCCCCATTTCCTGAGCATCCGCTGCTGTACGGCGGAAGACCGCCCTTACTCTGGCAGCCAGTTCTTTGGGGCTGAAGGGTTTGGTGACGTAATCATCAGCGCCCAGGTCCAGACCTATGATGCGGTCCTGCTCGGTGGTTTTAGCCGTCAGTAAAATAATAGGAACCGAGGATTCTTCACGCAGGATACGGCAAATCTCCAGTCCGTCAACTCCTGGCAGCATGATGTCCAGGACGATTAAGTCCGGGTGGCCTTCCCTGGCTAATTTCAAAGCGGTATTGCCATCATAGGCAGCGAGGACACCGTAACCGTCTCTAGCCAGGTACATTTTGACTAATTCGACGATTTTAGCATCATCGTCCACAATTAGCACTCTTTTATTGGCCATTATATTTTCCTGTGGGAACTTAACTGAATTATGTCTACTGTAACATGTTATAACAAAAATATTAAGATATTATTAAGGTGAGTGCAACTATATAAATACTTAGATTAATTATCTAGCTTCAGAGTTTGAATAGAACCGGCTGAGTTTAGAATATTTTATCACAGGTGGTCATGGTCATAGCGAAAGACACATGTAATGATCTCGTGTCATCGGGGCTTTGGCTTGTCAAGAAGGCCTGTTGGATGATACAATTATCAATTGTTGTCACCATGGGCCGCTAGCTCAATTGGCAGAGCAACTGACTCTTAATCAGTAGGTTCTGGGTTCGATTCCCAGGCGGCTCACTTGAAACTTAGGTTAAAGTTAACCCCTGGTCAATAAAACGACCAGGGGTTTTTTGTTTAATGGTACGACTTTCACCTTTGCGTCCATCTTTTGTAAACAAAAAGCAGGGAACAGATATTGACACTGTTCCCTGCTTATCAAATT